>JAGWBV010000006.1 GCA_021295715.1 Candidatus Poribacteria bacterium
AGAGAATGCTTGAAAAACTTTCTTTAGACGTTCAAAACTGGTTCGTAGCAACTTGGGTTAATATATTATACATCAAGACTGCCAAAAATGACAAGTTTAAGTGAACAGTCAATTAGGGTCATTTATGGTAGATTTTACAATTACTGAGTCTCTCTAAAGAGGCGAGATTATATGAAGTTTAAATAAATATTTCGGTAATTCCACAATTATATCCGGTGCGGTTCAGAAACCGCACCTACCGAGGCTGGGAAATTAAATATTACCGAATTAAATTCTTAATTTTCATGAAACCTCGCCAGCGGGGATGGAGTCTTTCGCTTCTATTGAGATGTCCACTTATTGGGTTTCCTAAGGTCGGTAGAAACCAAAACGGAATAGCCCTAAAATCGTATCAATTAGACATGTAGACATGCAGAATTTCAATAAATGTGGTATAATAGAAACAAGTTTAAGATAAACACAGGGAAGGGTTTCTTAATTTTGACACTATGGACTATCTATGTAGATGCCTATCAATTCTACTTCTCCTTTGCCTGAGTGCTGGTGTGCATGCCGAAACCGAAGAACTACGGGTGGAGGCATCCCGCACCTACCAGAGCATCGAAATCGACGGAGAACTTTCAGAGTCTGATTGGCAGAAAGCAACGCCTATCCGTCAATTTACGCAATTTGAACCCGATGCAGGCGAACCGCTGACCGAATCCACAGAGGTTCGGATTCTTTACGATGACAGACACATCTATTTCGGTTTTGTCTGCAGTGAACCCGAACGCTCTAAGATTATTGCCAATAAGATGCGCCGTGATGCGATGATGTGGGACCAAGACAACGTCTTTGTGCTGTTGGATACTTATAACGACCGGCGGAGTGGTTTCTTCTTCCGTGTCAATCCGTTGGGTGCGCGGGAAGATGTCGCGCTCATGGACAGTGGCGACAGTCGAAATGAGAATTGGAATGCAGTCTGGGACGCTCGCGCAAAAATTAACGGCGATAATTGGACGACAGAAATCGCGATTCCATTCAGTCAACTCCGGTTTAAAAAGGAAGATATACTGACATGGGGTCTGAACCTCGGACGCACCGTCCGAAAAAATCAGGAAGAAGGCACCTGGTCCCCCGTGCCAGCAGCGTATACGTTCCTGGCACGCTATCGGACGACGGACTTAGGGACGCTCACGGGTTTATCTGGGATCTCACAACGCCGAAATATTGAGTTTCTGCCGTATCTTTTGCCTGGCGTTGCCCGGACAGAGGAAGAAGGGACAGTTGGCGTGCTCGATTTAGGGGCGGACATGAAGGTGAGCGTTACTTCAAATCTAACCGCCGATTTAACCGTCAACACAGATTTCGCACAGGTCGAGGCGGATCAGGAACAAGCGAATTTGACCCGGTTCAGCCTCTTTTTCCCAGAGAAACGTCAATTCTTTTTGGAAGGCGCGGGATTATTCGACTTTGGTATCCCACGGACGAGTTTCAATGCGCCGCCGCCGCTCTTACTTTTTTATAGCCGTCGCATCGGTATTGAAGAAGGACACGCTGTCCCGATTATGGCGGGCGGAAAGATTACCGGTAAAGTGGGCGGCTTCGGTGTAGGACTGTTGAATGTTCTCACGGATAAACATGCAGCGGAGGCTACGGAACATTTGGACGCGGTCGATGTTGATAGGACGAACTATTCAGTTTTGCGTATCAAGCGCGATCTATTCACTGGGTCGAGTCTCGGTGTGATTGGAATTAATAAGCAAGGTCTCGATGCACACAACAGCGCGACTGGCGTTGATTTTATCTATCGTCCCACGGGCGAGATGAATTTCCGAGGTCTCTGGGCACGCACGTTTGAATCGCGCGAACTCAGCAGGCAAGCTCCATCGGGAAACAGTGCTTTACCAAGCGAAAATCCAAACGCGTTTTACCTCGGCGGCAATTGGCAGAGCGAAGTCGCACGAATAAACGCTTCTTATACGGACATCGGTGAGGATTTCAACCCGGAAGTCGGCTATGTGTATCGCACAGGCAGCCGATGGTTTCGGGGCGAAATGCGAACCACGCCTTATCTCCACTGGAACGGGTTTCGTCGGTTGTGGGCTGGACCGGAGATTGACATCATCCTGAATTCAGACAATGAACTGGAAACACGAACTTTTATCTGGAGCACGTGGCTTGAATTGGAAACGAACGGTTGGGGTGGTCTCCGAGTTTACCGAAATTTCGAGAACCTCGTCGAGGATTTTGAGATTCGAGAAGGAATTATCATTCCGAGAGGCAAATACAGTTACAATAACTACAGCCTCATGCTCAATGCTGAAGGCAAAGTCTTTAACGGACGTTTTGGGTTCAATGTTGGAGATTTCTATAACGGCACCCGACGCGGATTTGACCTCCGTCTCGATCTTCGGTTCGGTGGACGCTTCAGTTTGGAACCGAGATACGAGTTTAATCGCGTCACACTGCCACAACAGGGCGCGCCTGACCAAACAACATCTTTTGATACAAACGTCTTTGGTGGACGTGTTGTCTATTCGTTTTCCACTGATCTCTTTACCAAGATTTTCGTACAATGGAACAGTGATCGGAATCTGGTTACCACGAATTTCTTAGTCAATTACATCTACAGCCCTGGTAGTGATTTCTATTTTGTTTTCAATCAGACGTATGGGACAGACAGTATAACATCGGGATTGCTGGATACCACCTTGGTTGGCAAGGTAACCTATTGGTGGAATCCATAATGGCAGTCAGCAGTCAGCTATCAGCAGTCAGAAAGCTACAAGATTCGCAGCACTCGGCTACAGGAAGGTCGGAAGTATAGAAAAATGGAAGGGTGTCAAACCACAAAACCGCCTCAACGAACCGCAAGGAAAGTTTAAAAAATGAAGATTGTTGATGTGAAAACGTATCTCGTTGATGTGCCGCCACCGCATTGGGGTGGAAGGCGTTGGATTTTCGTCAAACTGATAACCGATGACGGTATCGAAGGTGTAGGCGAATGTACCTATCATACGCAATTGAACCATGTCGTCATCGAACTCATCAAAGACTGGGGAGAACGTTACCTAATTGGTGTAGACCCATTTCGGATTGAAAGGATCTGGTCTACCCTTTATGAGGGACCATGCGTGCGGCATTCAGGTCCGCTGACGAGTCCTGCGATGAGTGCGATTGAGATGGCGTGCTGGGACATCGTTGGAAAAGCACTGAACCAACCGATTTACAATCTGTTGGGCGGTATGTTCCACGAGAAACTGCGCGCCTATTCATATTTGCTTCCATGGCGGCAGGGCGATTCTCCAGAAAAGACCGGGGAACTCGCGCTCTCTTACGTCGAAAAAGGATTTACCGCAGTCAAGTTCGATCCAGTCAATCCGAGCACTGCAGATAGATTGGAAACGCTCGACTACGCAGAAAGCGTCATCCGAGGAATTCGCGATGCTGTAGGCGATAGGTGCGATATTCTGATTGGCACGCATGGACAGTTCAACACAAACAGTGCAATCCGTTTCGCGAAACGCGTCGAGCCTTACGACCCGCTCTGGTTCGAGGAACCGCTACCGCCTGAAAATGTCAAGGAAATGGCACGCGTTGCACAATCAACGAGCATTCCGATTGCCACCGGAGAACGACTGTTGACGAAATACGAGTTCGTAGATCTACTGGAACAACAGGCGGCATCTATTCTGCAGATGGATTTGACAATCACAGGCGGCATCCTCGAAGCGAAGAAAATCGCGTCTATGGGCGAGGCGCATTATGCCCAGATCGCACCGCATCTGTATGGCGGTCCGATTGGGGGTGCTGCGAATATCCAGTTGGATGTCTGTAGCCCGAATTTCCTGATTCAGGAAGGTATCCATACATGGGACGGCTTCCATACTGATATCCTCAAGGAGCCGATACAGTGGGAAGATGGATACATTATTCCGTCAACAAAACCGGGACTCGGTGTTGAATTGAACGATACGGTTTTGGAGAAGCATTCTGTTGCTGTTTAAAGCGTAGTGTTCTGTCCACTTTGAATTTTAGGGTTTGAAAGTAATACCTAATACCATTTCTGATTGATGATTCCTCTTAAAAGAGTTATGCCCGGCGTCCCTTCCCAGTAACGGGTGGGAACCCTGGTTAGGAAACCGTGAAGAAACACCCTATCAAAAACCCTACCGGATCCGGGTAGACGGTGAGGCTAATGCGATATAAACTTTTAGAGATGGTATAAGAAGTCGAATTATCTGAAGTATATCTGTCAAAATAGGTTAAAAGGATCAAGTAGAGTGGATCGAGGTATTTGTGATGTACTTAGTTTGTTATTCATGTAAACACGGTTATCGCGTGCATCAAGATAGTATTGACTTTGTTGAGAAAAAAACCTGCTCAAATGGACATGTTCACGACATACAATGCCGGTGTGGCCGAAAGATATATGTCGTCCAACGCGTTGATTCAAGTCGTTGGAAATCTATTGATCGCAAAGTTCTTTGGAAATATCCGGACGAACGGACGCCGGGGAAGTAAGTACGGGGGAACAAAGACGGAATGGAAACTGCAGAAACACCCACGGGGACGCTTGACCCGATCCCCAGTTTAGTTAAAGAAACACTCGAAAAATTAGACATTCGCCCTGAACAGATCCGATTCGCTGTGCAAAGTGATATAAGTTCAGCCGGTAGCTACGGCGAAGAATGGTTTGCGCTAACGGACGCTGCGATCTTCACCGTAACAGGTGAGGGTGAGGTGCTTCACTATATCCCTTATAAGAGTGTGCTTGGCATTCGTGCCGAGATCGTCGTGGATGCGGGGATCTTGGTTCTGGAAACACAAGAAGGCACAGTTGATCTCATTCGGTACTCCAATGGTTACGCGGCAAAGTTCGGATTTGTCGCTCGATTCATCGGTGACGAAATTGAGTACCGAGATGGCAAACGGGATGAAGCACCGATTTGGGACTACAAACCGGAGGAACAATTCTGTCAATCTTGTGGTTTACCGTTGCCAGATGAGTTTTCGCCTTGCCCGGCATGCACGAAAAAACACAAGGTGATGTTGCGGATTCTGTCCTACATACGTCCGTATCGTGGTCGGGCAATCCTTTTCATGCTCTTCGTGATTGCCGGCACACTTATCTCCTTAGCACCGCCGTATTTCTCTCGCATCCTGATTGACGATATCCTGATGCCGAGTGAGGTCGATACCGCTGCTGCGGAAGCCTCAAGAACATGGTTAGGCTCTCTTTTCCGCAACTTTGAGTCGGCGGCATTCGCCTTGTCGATTGCTGTAGGCACGCTATTAGCGATACAAATCATCCGTGAAATTTTCACAATTTTTCGGCTACGTTTGGGGGCTTGGTTGACGTTCCGCGTCGCGGCGAATATCCGAGCGCACGTCTATCAGCACTTGCACAACCTGTCTATCCGATTCTTCGATAAACGGAAAACAGGAACGGTTATTTCGCACATCACAGAGGATAGTGAACGGCTTCAAGACTTCATGTTAGAGGGACTCTCGTTTCTCGCAGTAGAACTGTTGCTCTTCTTCGGGATCGGAGGGATGCTGTTCTGGATGAACTGGAAACTGGCGTGCTTCATCTTAATCCCGATCCCCATAATTGTCTTTGGGGCGGGTTGGTTCTGGAAGAAAGTGCGAAGTCTTTGGCACCGCGCGTGGCGCCGTCGCTCAAAATTGTTCGATGTCGTCAACGATTCGGTATCCGGCATTCGGGTCGTCCGTGCGTTCGGACAACAACGGAATGAAGTCAACAGGTTCGACGATGCGAACGTAGATGCCCGAGACTACGAAACCCACGCTGAGCTAATTTGGGCAACCTATTATCCACCGCTGATGTTCGCTGTCCAGTTAGGTTCCCTCATCGTTTGGTATGTCGGTGGTCTCAACATTATCGGTGGGACAATGACGTTCGGTACCCTGATGGCTTTCCACGCCTATTTGATGATGTTCTACGAACCGTTGCGCTATATCAGCCCGCTGATTAACTGGGCTTCCCGCTCAATGACGGCGGCGGAACGGCTTTTTGAAGTCATCGACTCACAACCGGAACAGTTAGACGATGGCAACCTCAAATCACTGCCGAAGATTACCGGAGAAGTCAAATTCCACAACATGACGTTCGGTTACGATTCACATAAACCGGTGCTTCGGGACATCAATCTCCACGTGAAACCGGGCGAAATGATCGGACTCGTTGGGCATTCGGGTGCGGGGAAATCGACGCTCATCAATTTGATTTGTCGGTTCTATACGCCGGACTCTGGACGTTTAGAGGTCGATGGTGAGGACATCAAGGAGATTGACCTGAAGGATCTGCGCCGACAGATTGGGGTCGTGTTACAAGAGCCGTATCTGTTCAGTGGAACTATCGCCGAGAACATCGCCTACGCCCATCCCGATGCGACTATGGAGGATATTATCACAGCGGCGAAAGCGGCAAACGCTCATGAATTCATCGTCAAGTTCCCGGACGGCTACGATACGGAAGTCGGCGAACGCGGCGGACGGCTGTCTGGCGGCGAACGACAGCGTATCTCCATCGCCCGGGCAATCTTGCACAACCCACGGATTCTGATTCTTGATGAAGCCACCTCATCCGTGGATGTGGAAACTGAGAAGAAAATCCAACAAGCGATCGACAGGCTCGTGCAGAACCGGACGACGTTTGCGATTGCCCACCGACTTTCTACGCTCCGAAATGCCGATCGGCTTTTCGTGATTGAAAAGGGCAAAGGCGTTGAGTGCGGTTCTCACGAGGAACTCATGGAACAAAAGGGTATCTACTACAAACTCGTAGAAACCCAACGCGAAGCCGCTAATGTTCGCGCAGCAGCACAAGCAGTGGAGAGGTAAACATGTCAAACGAAAATACAGAGCGGAATCGCGAGCACAGCTCGCTCCTACTTGCTGCGGCACCGACAGCGAAGCCAGAACCACCCGAATCAGATGACTTCACGCCGCGCTACTTGGATGCCTCTGAACTGACGTTCACGCGTTCTGAGGTGGGAACGGTGCGGCTTGAAATTCGGGATGAAGCCTGCTATCTGCGCGTAGTGGTGAGACGACTGATGCCCCTCAGCAATCCGGATAGTTATATCTCGCTTGCTGCGGATGAGGACACCGAAATTGGGATCCTCGTGAACCCATCGGAACTCACGGCGGAAAGCCTCAAAATCCTGCAGGAAGAGTTGGATAAACGATATTTCACGCCAACAATCCAGAAGGTGTATCGGGTGAAAGAGCAATTCGGTATCCATGAATGGGAGGTTGAAACGGAGCGGGGTCGTGTAACCTTCGCGGTGCGTGGGTTGAATCAGAACATCAAACAGGTGCCGCCTGCGCGACTTTTCGTGACAGATGTCCGAGGCAATCGATACGATATTCCGGATTACCGAACACTGGATGCAGAGAGTTACCAGCAGATTCAGAGACACCTATAAGCAAAATGTTGGGTTTCACTCGAAGTACCGACAATATAGGAGCATGAACGAAACACCAGTTTCTCTTGAGTTACCAGCGTTTTAGTCCTCCCCGTTCAACCCAACCTATGGCGAAGTTCTCATTTTAATGAACCGCAAGGTAAACCAAAAAATGAAACAGAGACGTTTGCATGCAGTTATTGCTTCAATTGGGTTGCATCTACTCTTTGCCATAATTGCGGCGTTGCTGTTTTCAGGACAACCGGAACTGAACAAAGATACCTTTGAGGCAACAATCGTTACGCTGAATCCTGCAAGGACAGACGTAGAAATCCGACCGACCCGACGTGCCGTCTCGAACACACCACTTTTAAGAGAAACATCCACGGTTCACACACCGACACAAACGTCTCAGATAAACCAACTTCCGAGAAACGAAACGGAGGTTGTGCGCCAAGTACCACCGTTGGACATCGAAACGGATATGCTGAATCCGGTGGAACTTTCGGTAGCACCCACACTGCCGAATAGGCGTCAGCCGTCAGCCGTCAGCCGTCAGTTAAGAGGAGATTTGGTTAAATCAGAGTCCTCTTTAACTGATAACCGACAGCTGAAAACTGATAACTATTCAACAAGGAGCAGAGGAACAAACGCGTCGAAAACCGGACTCTCAGAATTTTTGGATGGCTCCTTACCGACGAGTGGTTTGGGAGACGGGTTTGATACGGCGTTTCGGAACCTTGTGAAAATACCGAAGGAGAAATTGGGGGGTGTCCTTGAAGGCACAGGAAGCGAGATTCGCGGGCATATTCGCTTAATCCGACTCAAACATTCGCTCTCGGATTGGTGGCAGGATCCGACGGCTATTCCTGCGCTCATCAAATGGTTGGAGGAACAGACCCCGATTCGGGCGGATATGGATTTCGCTGGCGGCGCGCTACGGATCACCGATCCCCAGATTATGGATGCCCCGCTCATCATCATGACAGGACACGATAAAGACATCACTGTCGGGCGGGGGCTTGCGAAAGATGGTCCATTGCAGACAGGTTTCACACCAGAAGAACGCGCAGCACTTCGGAAATATATCGTTGAAAAGGGCGGAATGCTGTTTTTCGATGACTGCGGTTTCCATGGACTTTTCGCACACATTGTCGCCGACGAACTCAAACAAATTTTCCCAGAGTATCCGCTTGAAATTCTTCCGCACGAGCATGAGGTGTATAGCATCTATTACACTTTGCCGAAACCACCGATAGGCGGCGATGTGTTCTGGGGCAACGAAAACAACGCACAACCCACGCAGTTCCGTTTTCAGAAAGGGATTACTATCGATGATCGGTTGGCAGTGGTCTACAATCGCAAGGATTACCTGTGTGCGATGGAAACCGCAGAGATCGAGAGTCGCACGATGTTACGACTCCGACGCTCGACAGATGTCTATCGGTTTATGTCGAATCTGCTGATTTATGCACTGAAATATGGTGGGAATACGGATAGGACAGGATATAAGGATTTTTAATTTTAACTTGCGGAGGAAGAATGGGCATTCATATTTTGGAGCCACTTTCTCAAATCTACCTGCGCCGGTGTTGCAGGCTACTGCTTGAGTTCTAACGAACATTTTTTACCGATAATCGATAACCATCTGCCGATTAGAAACTACTGGCTATTGCTTCTGCAAGGTTTTTTGGGAACTCGAAGAGCGAATTCAGGTTCGTCCGAATTAGCATACGTCTGATGCCTCTATTGACGTTAACAAGTGAGGTGCGTCCGCCGCTCTGGCGGATTTGGGTGCTGGTCGTGATCAGGACCCCTAAGCCTGCACTATCCATGGTTTGTACACTAGCCATATTAAAAATCAGCGTTGGTACTCCACCTTGTGCCTCAAGCTGTTGAATATGTTCTTCAAGCATGGTTTTGAGGATCAGCGCATCTTGCCCGACAACTCTTCCCTTAATCTCTAAGACTGTGAAGTTTTTGGTTTGGATGTTAATTTGCATAAGTTTAGTCTGCCATTTCGATACCAAAGTTTAGACGATTTTAGTGCCAAGAAACAGAAAAACACGCATTCTGTCAGAGATTAAATCATAACAGATTTCCGATTTTATTTTAAGTGTCAAGATTTAGGGTCTTAGGGTGATTTAGTTTTCGGTTTCAAATTCATGGAGTTTGCAGACTATCTCGAAGATATTCTTGGAAAGCCGGTGGATGTGCTTACGGTAGGCGGGCTTCAAGGGATTCGGGTTCGACATATTGCCCAATCAATTAGGGAAAGTATTGTCTATGTCCAATAGAACAGATATTGTCTGATCTTACCCCACAAATTGCAGAAATCTTAGGCAGTGACTCCACCCCAAATGAAGAAAATTTGAGTTAAATAATACCAATTCTGATTGATGATTCCTCTTAAAAGGTCCTACTGTTTTGGGTTATGCCCGGTGCGGTTAGAAACCGCACCTACCGGGGTCTGGATGAACGTCGTGGTTAATGCGATATAAACTTATAGAAATGGTATAAGTTTTCTAACCCCATGCGTCATGTAAGAACCGAAGCCAGTTGCCGTGCATGATGGCGGCGATGTCATCAGCACTGTAGCCGCGAGCCTCCAACAAGCCTGTTAAGTTTTGCAAGTCAGCGATAGTATCCAAATCGCTGGGAGATTGTTCACGACCATAGCCACCATCTAAATCCGTGCCGATAGCAGCATGACCGCTGTTGCCTGCTAACTGACAGATATAATCAATATGGTCAACGACGGTGCTCAAGGTCACCTTGTCGTGCGGAGTTTCACCAGTAACCCAGCCTGGGTGAAGCATCCATGCATCAAAAGCGGCACCGATGACCCCACCGCGCTCAAAAATCGCACGTAATTGTTCATCGCTGAACTGACGCTGATGCGGAACCAATGCGCGGCAGTTATTATGACTGGCAAGGACTAATCCGTTGTAGTGTTCCAACGCCTGCCAGAACGACTGATCGGAGCAGTGGGTGAGGTCGAGGATAACACCTAAACGTTCCATTTCAGCCAACAAAGGCGGACCGAGTTCAGTCAATCCGATCTCTGTGCCCGTTCCACCGGCGTAGCGTCCAGGACCGTAGTGCGTCAGTCCGATCAGACGCAAACCACCATCAACCCATACCTCTAACTGATCGGGTTGAAGAATCGGGTCTGCCCCCTCCATACTAATCACGAATCCCAAAGGCGGCGTTCCATCAGGGTCGCTTTTATCAGTCGTCTCGTCGTTTTCCCATGCCTGCCAGTCGGCGATATGGCTGTCCAAGTTTTCGTTGTTCGTGATGACACGGACGTGTCCTATTGCTTCTAAAGCGCGATAGTAAGCCAATTGCCCTTGGGCGACACCGCAGGCTTGAACAGGCGAAGCAAAATCGAAATGCGGGGCAGGTCTACCGGTGGAGCGGGCAAACAGGGTAACGAAACTCAGGGCAATGCGTCCGTGCCGCATCTCTGGAAGAGCCACGGTTCCTTGCCCCCTACGAGGCATTCCGGTTTCTTGGGTGCGAATCGTGTAGGCGGAATTCAGCAAGTCTCGGTTGCCTTGTAAAGCATTCATTGACAAATCGAGATGTGCATCAATAATAAGCATTTTTAAATTTTCCTTGCGGTTCGGTCAGGTGAGTTTGATGGATGAGGCACCTCTCCGTAGATCCGCCTGCGTGTTTTTGCTTGGGGTTTTTGCTTGGGCGTTTCTGCGGATTTCTGCGTATTGTTGCAGGCTACACTTTATGATAAATCTCTAATTAAGTTTACATATCTTCTGTAGGAGCAATCTCTGAATCGCGACCCAACCCACTGACAATCGGGAATCGGGGTTCCCTCCTACCGAAAAATCTGCACGTAAGCGTAGCGGAGCACAGTCCAAGGGATCATAGATTAAAACTCTGGATACGCTGCGAAATGTGCTTGAGGTGTCCCGTTTCGGTAATCGCCGTCACAAGCATTGAGTAGCCATCCACTCAGTCGGGCAAGGAGGTCAGGATGATCTGCGGAAATGTCGTTTTCCTCGCGATAGTCGTGGGGGAGATGATACAATTGGAAACTGTCCGTGCTATTGATATACCGTAATTTCCAACCATCTGTCGTTACCAATGCGGGACCGAGTCGAGAGGCATATACAACCCATTCACGGTGTTGTTGAATATCGGGCTGTTCAAGCAAAGTCGGTAAGAACGATACGCCATCTTTGGGTTGGGGCAATTCCATCCCGATGAAGTCGGCGAGGGTTGGCATCAGGTCGTAATTTGTGAGCATGTGGTTGGACACAGGGTCGGGTGCAATCCTTCCGGGCAAACGGACGATATAAGGGATTCGCGTGCCGCCTTCCCAGCTTGAAAATTTCAGACCACCCATCCCGTCGTTACCGTTGAACACATCGCCCCCTGTTTCCGAATAGAACTTCGTTGTAATTTCGTCGAAGGGTTCACCGTCCAAATTCTTCGTCCGACCAGAGGTTCGTCCCTCCTCCTTGGCATACACTTCGTGCCCATTATCGGAGCAGAAGATAATCATCGTGCGGTCGTCAATACCGAGACGTTCAAGCTCGTCCAAGATGATTCCTACGGTTTCATCGAGTTTTAGGATCATGGAAGCGTATTCTTTTTCAAACGTCGTCAATTCGGTAGACTGTTTCACCGCTGGATGGATGTCAGGAATGGCAATCGGTCCATGCGGTAACTGCGAAGGATGATAGAGGAAGAAAGGTTCGTCACGGTGGGTGCGAAGGAACTCAACAATTTTTTCGTTAAAGATGTCTTGAGAATATACGGCTTTCCCCTGTCGATCCGCACGACGCGCAGCACTCTCATCGGATTCCCAGTCCAGATTCACCCCGCAGTTGGCATGCGTATTGCCTCGAATGTTCGTCACCTGTCCATCTTCAAAGAGGAAAGGCGGATAAAAGCCGTGGCAACGCGCATGGTCGTAGTAACCGTAGTGATACTGCCACCCGTGTCGACGGATACGTGCCCCTGTTGTAGCGAAACCCCACTCAAGTTTCCCGATCTGCCCCGTGGCGTAACCGGCTGCCTCAACAATCTGTGCCAAGAAGACATCATCGGGATCCGCTTGGAGTCCAGTTGTATGCACTAACTCTGTCACTTGACCCAGTGTTAGCTCACCAGCACTCAGCCTGTCATACACCCCGCCTTGGGTATAGGTCCATGTCCCGTCGTGGCAATCGTGGAGACCTGTCAGCATACTGGCACGGGAGGGGGCACAAAATGCGCAACCGTAGGCATGGTTGAATCGCATTCCCTCGTTTGCCAAACGGTCGATATTCGGTGTCTCGAAATGCCGCTGTCCATAGCAGCTCAGCATCCCGCGTCCGAGGTCGTCGCCATAGATGAGAATGAGATTCGGGTTATGGGTCATAACTACGATACCAAACGATTTGAAAAGTCAAGTTTGTTCATGCAAAAGTGTTTGGGATTCTGGAGTTTCCACCTGTTCGTAAAACAAATCAGGTAGATTCGCGTGTAAGTCGGCGTGTTCAATAGTTATTGCGACGAGATTTCCGTTAGCATCCAGATCTATGTAGATATTTTCGTTGATTTCTTTTGTTTCAGCAACGGCATGCTCAGAAAACTCAATCAATGCTGTAGCCGTGTCATGAAAATACTTTACCTTCATTGTGAACTACCCCGTTATCGCACAGAGAATATACTAACCCAAGTTACTACTTTTCATTCACATAGCACTCCGCTGGAGTGCACGGACTTGACGACACGATTTTCTATAGACATGCCACCCCTACGGGGTGTGAAGAGATGCCTTTCCTTAAAAAATCTGTGTTTAGACACCCCAAACTTATTAGGTAGCAACTTGGGTTATACTATCCAAACTGAAATGCGCGCTGTCTGTAGAGATGCTCAAACAGGTTCCCTTCATGCGGACTATCCCAAGAGATCTGATTCGTTGGGATCGCACCTAAATTCAGTCGATCAATGAGCGGTGTCGCTATGAGACATCGCGTGAGTGCTGTATCTTCTGTGATCGCTGTGGCAACAAGTGTCGCGCCCATAGCCTCGACCAACTGCGCCGGTGGCACTTCTACAACACTCACAAATGGGAACGGAAATTCTATGTTTGCTAATGGATGCTCTGCGTCCTCACACCAGATAACAGTCGGTCTGAGGAAGGTGCAGCCATCCAATTCGACGACGCGGTCGCCAGTCGTCAACTCCGTCGCACCGGGTTCTTTGAGGTGTTGGTCGATGAGCGATGAGATGCCGTGAGCAGACTTCGGATTCGCCCACGCGGCGATGCCTGCCTCTGGGTGATCCAAGGGTTTCGGTTCGATGCGTGCTAAACGTTCAGCCACTGCTTCGGCAATTTCTCGTCCATGCGCCGTTACCCATACACCAGAGGCGTTAATGCAGGATCTGCCACCGTTTTTAGCGACCGATTCCACGATGAGATCGAGGTAGTGTTCCCAATTGTTCTCTCCGTCTTCATGGATGATAATCTTGCTGCGTCCGGGTCCGTGGATTTCGACACGAGGTGTGTTCACCCACGGTGCGACGGTTGAACCGCCACCGAAAAGCATAGCGCGTCCACATCGGACGAGGATTTCGTTGGCACCGGCGTAATCGGTCGGATAGAAACTGAACGCCTCTGCGGGAGCACCTGCAGCGATAAACGCTTGTGCAATTCGATAGGGAGTCCACGGCTCCTCGCGTCCCGGCTTCAGCACGAGTGGCACTTTCAAAGGAATAGCAGGCACCCACAACGAATGCACACCCGGCGAATTGCTCGGTAACACGGCACCCAACGAATCCGTTTCACAGACGTAACTCAACGTGTGCCCGTTTTGGGTTCCCCATCCATTGTCAAGGACCTCCAAATCAAGCCCACGGGTGAGTCCATCCAAAACGGTATCTATGTTTTCCAAGACTCCTTGAATTTTGAATAGATTTTGTTCGCAGAGTGCTTCAGGCATACCGGTTGTCCCAGAGACCTGCTGGATGTAGTCTATCGGGGATTGAACCGTTCCGTCAAGCGGCAACGTCTCCGTTGCGAAGAGACGCGCTGCCTTCTTGCATATAGAAAGTAATTCGGCGACAGAACGTTGTCCGAGCACCTCTTTCTGGAGCGCGATGTCAACGAGGTCCTTGGCTATCAGCCCACGATTGGCTTGGCTCACCTCGACCAAAGGTTCACCCGTTTTGATATGTGGGACGCGAACGGTGTTCAGACTTCTGTAAGGACGTCCGGCACGCAGAATCGGAATATGCATTTTTTAATTTTACCTTGCGGAGAAACAACGTCCGTTTCAACTTTGACGGTCATTTCTTATATCTGAAGAAATACCCAAGCAATACGCAGAAATACCCTATCAAAAACACCCTGCGCCGTTGTTGCAGGCTGCCGTCATCTAAGTTTTTGTTATGACAGCATACGGCACAGGCGAATAGACACATAGCTTACCCCTACATAAGAGGAGGTACAATGGCACACACCTACTACTTTATGTTGCGGCACAGCGGTGTGTAGTTCTACGCTGTATGTGTAATCTTCGCCACCCACCCCGAGGAGGCATCGCAATAGAGGAAATCATCGCCGTAGATGGACAATCCGTGCGGTTCGGGGTAACCTTCGGGGACCACAATCTTATCAATCGGCGTGCCGTCTTCCAGATCAAGTTTGACGATAGCCCTATCAGAAGTATGGGTTGACCAAAGTCCATCTGCTACGCGAACCATACCGTGTCCACGTCCATAAGGCAAGGGGAGCGTCTTTTGGACAGACCAGTCCGAAATTCTGACTTTATGTGTGACCTGATTCTTGAGGGTTTGGACCCACAGATGCCCTTCATCGTAGTGGTCATATTCGATGCCGTGCGTGCCCCCACCATCGGGTATCGGATAGCGTCCAAGGGTTTCGCCGGTAGCGGGGTCTACTTTGAAGACCTCACCTGTCTCGGCATCTGTATCTCGGACGGGACGCCAGCGTTCCCCAGATCCGTTTGCGGCTAACCAGAGTGCGCCGTCGCCATACGTCATGCCGCTTGTGTTCGAGGATTCACTCGGAATGTCGCGAATGAGTTTCGGCACGGTGTAGTCGACGTCTGCTATGATTTCAACTAAAGAGACTCTATCGGTAATCTGATCAACGATCCATAAACCGTCGTCTGTGACCTGTAAACCGTTGGGCACCGAGTAAGGTGACCGGAAAGCTTTTTCAATTTGCGTTGGCATTTTCAGACTCCTCTTTGGGTTGTGTTAGCATTCCTTGAACTATCGAAAAACGAAATCTATACACATGTCGCCCCTCTGGGGCTTGATTCTATTACTGCCAATGTTTTCTACACACATGCCGTCCCGCTGGGACTCAAGAAGTTTATTCGAGAGCGTTGTATTATAGATAGATTTTGGGTTTAACCCTGCCTACAGCAAATGGGGTGAAAAATCAGATCCAGTTGTCATACGGGTTAATAGCCGCCAAAAAATATTTCCGCTTATCCAAAATTGCTATATCTATCTTTATGCGAATCCTCTCGTTTATTCTAATACAATATGGTTTAGAAAATTTTTATCAGATGTGAACAGGTTAATAGACACCTACAACGACACTTTCTTGGAGTTCCGTGAGCAGACGGAGATTTTCAACGCCATCCCACGGGTATTCCGGGATTGGTTCGGCGCGTTCGGCTTCGTCCCGTTCCAGAAAACGGGGCATGAAAAATTCTTTCGTCAGGGTCGTGAGCATGACGCGTCCGGTTTCGCCGTAATCAACGAGTTCTTCTGGATTCTCTGGATTAACGAGTTCAATAACAGCACGCGGGTGCGGTGGATAATAGATAATAGCATAGTTATCCGTCGGATCGAAGGGTTTACAAGCGGCTAATCCCATCAGGGTGTTGCCGTAGGTCGGGATGAAGTCGATGCCGGGTACGAGTTCCTCGCGTGCGAAGCGATGGAATTGCGCGTCCATCTCGGTGCCGCCACAAAAGATACCTTTGATACCCGCCTTCGGTAAAGAAATTTTCTCACATAACGCCTCTAACAGTTTCGGCGTGGTGAAGAGGCATTGAACGTTTTCATGGGCGCGCAGCACGTTGAGTGCTTGCGAAATAACGTGATTTTTATAAGCGTCCAATTCCTCATTCTTTCCGTAACGGACGAGTTGATTCACCCAACGCGGATCGAGATCTACATGGAAACAGATACCACCACGATGCTGGGCGAGATGCTCAACAGCAAGTCGTAAACGTCTCGGTCCCGTCGGACCTAACATGAGCCAATCGCTACCGGGTGGAAACCCTTCATCGGAAAGCGATTCACTGAATATTTCATAATCAATGTGAAAATCACGAATACTGATTCTCGATTTCGGGACACCTGTCGAACCACCGGTTTCAAAGACGTAAATCGGTTCATTGGCGTAAGCCTTAGGGACCCAGCGTCGGACCGGTCCACCGCGAAGCCATTCGTCCTCGAAATGTCCGAGGCACTTGAGGTCGGCATAGCCTCCAATTTCTTTACGCGGGTCAAAATCGAGGTTCTTTGCGAACTCCAGCCAGAACGGGCATCCGGTTTTTGGACTGAAGTGCCATTTGACGATTTCTCGGACGTGTCCGTCGAGTGCTTTTCGGCTCTCATTAATTTTACGGGAAAGGTTCATTTGTATAAAAAGCCCTTATATTTTTTGTTTTACCATGCTGGCAAGGATGCCGAGGACTTTATCGCATTGTGCGATTTGATAGACTGCCATATCAATGTGGAGTTTTTTTTCTTCTAATTTGAGAAACCGCCAAAGCACACCTGTTGTAGTAGCCCCATAAACGCGTAGGATATCATTCCCTTTTTCGGCATTAAAGCGTTGGGCGGCGACCATCTCTGCTACACACTGTCCAAGCCCGACTTCCAGATTATCATTCTTTGCCTCAACAAAAACGATGACAGGTGCCTTGATCCCAAATTGGACTGGCGAGAGGCTTATCAAAAAATCACAGACCCCGGTCAAACCGCTCTCGTCATCAACGTTGAAATCAATACCGGAAAAGAGACTGATGCGATGCTCCAACTGCTCTCGGAGCTCGACGAGGACATCAGCAACAATCATCTCTGACTTCGCTTTCTCTGTTCCGATAGCAGTGGCTAAAGGTATGTCTCGTGCCAACACTGCGGTGAGTAGTCCACTCGGAGCCATCGGTTCGCTACGCGCAAAAAGATTTGCGGTGTCAACCTCTTCCAAATCAAACGCTTCCCGTACTGTTTGTAGCGTAAAGTTGCTATAAACCATGTGAAATACCTGTAAAAAAACCTATTCTGAAATCGCAATCAGCATATTACGGGTAACGATGTAAAGCACACCGTTTTCAGCCACAGGTGTCGTATAGACAGCACTGCCCATGTTGGTTTCAAATAGTACCTGCTTTGTTTTCCCGGTTTTTAGAATCACAACATCGCCATCTTCATCGCCGAGGTAGATTTTCCCGTCCACAACATAAGGCGATCCCCAAATTGCAGCGAAGGTGTCATGCGTCCAATAAGGGTCTCCTGTGTTCACATCTAAGCAGTAAAGGAATCCACTGAGATCCGAAATGTAGAGGAGCCCGTCAGCAATGGCTACAGTGGACATGGTGCGATTGAACTGTTCATCGCCGAAGTGCCAGATGCCAGCAGTGTCGGTAATATCACCGGTTTGTGAAGCGTCAATACACCAGAGATGTCCCACGCCTTCACCGTGCTCCGGGTCCTGCCCAACAGCGACAAAGACTTTGTCATCATAGACGACAGGCGTTGAGATAATATTGTTGCGGGTGCCGCGTCCACCGAGTTCCCATTCAGAATCTTTTGGATTGCAATCAAACTTCCAAATAATGTCGCCGGTCTCTGGTTCAAAGGCATAAACCCAACCATCGCCGCCGGGGATGATAACCTGCGGGACACCCTTGATAACGCCGTAAGCGGGGTTCGACCACTGCCCGTGTAGTATATTTTCGCCGGGCGAGGCATCTTCCCAGACGAGTTCGCCGGTGTGTTTATTGAGTGCGATGAACGACGGCGCATCAGGTGAAGGGATATGGATATGCCCTTCATCAACGCCGTTGCTCGTTTCCAAGAAAAGGAGATCTCCGACAGCAAGCGGTGAACAGGTAGCGAGGTTATGCGGAAAAACATCCAACTCATCCATCATATCGTAGCTCCAGATGATGTCGGCATCAATCTCGCTGGTTTCCGTTTCTTCAGTAAAGGGACCGTCGTTTTCACCATCAAGGAAGCCTTCAGTGTCAACACAGACGACTTCACACCGGTTGGAAACATAGTAGAGTCGGTCGCCTTCAATAAACGGCGTGGAGCAGATACCCTGTAGGGGCCAGTCGTTAACACGTCCTGAAGTGAGTTTGGTATGGGTGGCTTGCCAGAGAAATTTACCATCGGATTCGTTAAACGCCATGAGATTTCCGCGGTCGCCGGTCAGTTTGGGATTGTAAAGTGCTTTGTTGTTTGTTCCGACAAAGACTTTGCCACCGATAACAAGAGGTCCCGCATAACTTTGGGAACCGAGTTCCGCTGTCCACTTAATACTTTCGCCGGTTTCCAGATCCCAACTTTCGGGAATATTCATTTCATCGGATACCATGTTCCGGCTTAACGTGCCGCCCCACAATGCAATCTCTTTTTCTGCTGAAGTAACCGATACGGTAAAAATGAGTAGCAGTGCAAGATTTGCGATGTAGATAAATTGGGGTTTCAATTGAATGACTCCTTTTGTTTCGTTGCAGTCCATATATTCGCGTGTGGTGTGGATTAAAAGTTTACCACACTTTTAGATTGTCGTAATAGATGTCCGTCGCGGAGTAACCGTAGATACCGGGGCTTCCCTCGCGATTTGGTAGTGGGTCTTCAGCAGTAATTGTCCATTCTTCTGGTTCGGGTTCGCCAGTGCGCCATACCTTTCCCTGAATTACTGCCTTATCCTCCATAATCTCTACCTTCATTTTCATTGTATACCAGACATCTGTCTCCCATGCGAAGTCGATTGTCTTCGCCATGCGTAAATCGGATGCCCATGAACGGATTTGCAAGCGTTGGTGTCTGCCCTGCATATCTAAGGTATAGCGGTTGGCAATCAAGCCCAGGTCCGGCAGCCTGCGTTTATTTCTGGTTCCCATCAGATCCACTTGAATCTGATAATCCTTCATTGTTGAGGGACCGAGATAGACGTTAGAGCGGTTTAAACCGCGTTGGACAGGTGTTTTGACTAAGACCTTATTGCCATCCTTTTCACGCACAAAGAATTTGCCGGTCGCGCCGATCCAGTGTGTGGGTATCTTTTCGAGTTCAATCGTCTCAAAATTCTCTGTCCACGGGAGCGATGGAATCACACGGATGCGAGCCGTCGCTTTCATATCACCGGATTGAGCGGTCACCGTGCCTGCATGCGCTCCGGCACTTTTATCGGGTGTAAATGTGCCATCTTCAAATGTTCCAGTTAAACCGGTGTGTGCCCAGTCTATAGCCCCGATTGCACTCGTCTGTTTTCCATCTGCATCGAAACCGATAACACTCAACGCAACGGGATCGCCTGATGTGAGTGTTTCTGCGGGGGTAAGCAGCAGCGAAACAGCGGGTGCAGGTGACGTCTTCACAGGTTCCGGTGCCATCTCTTTGCTGGCACAACCGGCAGTGAGGATACACACCATCAGGATAACGTAAAGTGGGATAAAATTTTTCATCAATCGTTCCTCCCGATACAGTAGAGGTGTTCCTCAGTCGTGAAATAGATGCGTCCGTCGGCAATAGCGGGTGAACCGAAGATCTCGACGTAGTGTTCATCCGTTGCTCGGCTTATCTCCTGAGCACTTAGCAGTTCACATCCATCCTCACTGGGTTGAAGGATCGCAAATACGCCGTTGACTTCCGCGACGTAGAGCTTACCATCTGCCCAGACAGGGGAACCTTTTCCGACTTTGCCGATGTTGTGTTCCCAGTAGACTTCACCGGTGTCAGCATTCACAGCGTGAATATTCGCGGAGTTATCCACGACATAGAGGTGTCCGGCGTGAATTGTAGGGGACGCGTATCCAACATTAACCCCATCATATCGCCAGACTTCATGGGTCTGTGTAACATCGCCTGTGCCGGTTGCGTCAATACAGACGACCCGTCCCATCGCGGTAGTATCCATATTCTCTTCGCTATGCGTCGCGTAGACTTTCGTGCCTGAAACGATGACGGACGTATTGATACCCCGCTGACTGAGTTTAAATCCCCAGACCATCTCTCCGGTGCTCTGTTTCATAGCGTAGATACCGCCATCAGCATTGCCACCGATGATGAGTTGCTGACCGTTGATATTGGCAACGACGGGTGTGGAGTAAGTCGTGTCTAACGGTCTGCCGCCCGGCGTTGAAACCCAAATCAGTTCGCCAGTGTGTTTGTCGAAAGCAAAATAGCGGTGGCGTGTTGCGGCATGGTCGCCCCATCCTGAATTGAGATAACTAATCACGACGCGGTCGCCTGCGAGAATCGGGGTGTGAACGCGTCCTCCATAACCGGATATCCGTCCATACTCTTCTGTGAGCGAACGCGACCAGAGGATATTTCCATCTTTGTCGAAACAGAAGAAGAGTCCTTGGACCCCGTGTGCATAGATATTCCCGGTTTCTGGGTCACCAGCGAGACTCGTCCATCCGACCCGGTTGAAAGAGATGGTCGTATGAAAGACGTTGAATTGATAATTCCAGATGAGTTCGCCGGTTTCAGCATCGAAGCAGGCGATACGTTCCTGTTCGGTGATGTCTTTACCGACACGCCCGATGACGTAGACTCTGTCATTGAGAATGATCGGTGTAGAACGCCCTATGAATTCTGCCTTCCAGAGCAGGTTCTCACCTTCAGTTGACCAAGATGAGATGAGTCCGGTTTCGGCAGAAGTGCCGTCCTGATTTGGTCCTCGCCATGTTGGCCAATCGCCAGCGATGGCGTGCATAGGAAGCGCAACCAAGGCAAAGCAAATAAGTAGTTGACAAAGACTTGATTTCCAATGGTGCAAACTTCTGTTCCTCCCGTGTATTTTACGTGTGTCTGTAACCTTATTAAGACGCTGAAAAATGTCTGAATGTTTAACTTGGTGTGTCAGTTAGAACACCTCATCGTACTGCGCTTATAAATTTGACAGCGCACCAGACGGTTTTGTTCTGCATATCTTCCGATATATCATTATACTACATTTGGTGTTTTTGAGGAAAGATTTAAATTGAGGAGGGTTGTCAGCCAAATAGCCATCAGAAGACATCTCTGAAGGCAGATAGACTCAGGGTTTTGTAGGTAGGTCCAAAGGTCTAAAGGAAAGGATGCCCGGTGTGGTAGAGGGTGTCTGGATAGAGCCGTTTTCCAAGCCCACCAAATTTCTTGGGAACTCTGTGTTCATTTTTTCGGCAATACTGCCGCAATCTTGGCTTCAATATGTCGGGCAATGTCCCGGGCGAATTGCAGTTGATATTCCGAGTCTCCCCTTGTCATGACGTGAACCCCAACATTACTCTTGACGAAATAGATGTCAGTCATACCCTTTTCCCACTGTCTCTTGGGGATGAGGTGCCATGTGGCATCGCCAATGACATCCGTGGGATTCAGTTCGGATTGATAGTTCGCCGGGGCGGCAACGGTGTGTTCCCGAGGGTTCGCTCTCGCTTTTTTGGCAGTGTACGAAGTGTCAAATAGATAATATCGAACAACCAAGTGACCATCACTCCATTGCTGATCACACCCCACGAGAATAGATGATTCCTTTGGGAATCCCCCGAGGCGGTCACTTTCCGTTAGCCGCATCATAGGAAGATCCTCCTGTACAAGGACAATGGGATCGAGTCTCATCACGCGATTGACATTAAAGAGAACCCCACATCCAAGTGTTGTCGTCACGAGCAGAAGAAAACTGATGATATTTAGCGAAGCATTGTCTCTTGAGAGAATCCGTATTTTCATTTTTCTCCAATACTGACTCAATCTTTCGGGAAATGGATCTGGTCATGACGTGAGGGAAACTTAGACATGACAACTCAATACTATAGGTGTGAGGCACTGTCATTTAACCAAGGATGTGTCCCATAGCAGAATTGCTGCCTCCACACTGTCCCCGACGACCCTTCCCACACTACTCCCGACAATCCTCTTGCCGTCGGGTGAAAAATCTACACTCGCAATACTCCCCTTATGCCCTCTGAGGATTTTCAAGAGGTTGCCCGTCTCGACATCCCATAACCAAACCGAACCGTCCACATTCCCACTGGCGAGCGTTTTACCGTCGGGCGAAAAACTCACACTCGTAACATAAATCTTATGCCCTTTGAGGGTTTTTAAAAGATTCCCCGTCTCGACATTCCATAAACGAACTGTATCGTCGAAACTTCCACTAACGACTCTCTTGCGATCAGGGGAAAAACTCACACTCGCAATCCTGCCTTTATGCCCCTTGAGAGTTTTCAACAGGCTGCCCGTCTCGACATCCCATAAACGAACCGTCTTGCCCCAACCCCCGCTAACGATTTTTTTGCCGTCTGGAGAGAAACTCACACTCGCAACCGCATACGTATGCCCGGTAAGCATTTTCAAAAGATTCCCAGTGTCGGCATCCCATAAACGGACCGACTTGCCCGTATCTCTACCCCCGCTAACGATTTTCTTGCCATCTGGAGAGAAATTTACACTCTCAATCGTATACGTTCTCTTGAACGTTTTCACAGGATCGACCGTCTTGACCTCCCATAAACGAACCGCCTTGTCCCTATCTTTACCTCCACTGATGACCGTTCTGCCGTCTTTGCGCAATACTGCCTCAATTTGGGCTTCAATCTTTCGGGCAGCGTCCCGAGCAAACTGCAGTCGATCCGACGGGTGCCCGTTTGTCCTGATCCTAACGAGGAGATTGGATTTCACGAAATAGATGTCAGTAGGCCCCTTTTCCCACTCCTTCCAACCCGTGTGGATGCGGCGCCATGTCCCAGTTCCAATGACATCCTCAGGATTCAGCTCGGGGTGAAAGTTCGGCATGGCAGCAAAGGTCCATATCCACTCGACCTCCGCCGCTTTTTTCGCAGTGGACGAGGAATTAAATAACCAATATTGAACATTCAGTTGATATCCACGCTGCTCGAACCCTACGATAAGATGGAATTCCTTAGGCTCACTGATCCCGTAAGGATCGCGGATGCGCTCACTCTTTCTTAGTCCCATCCTGTGGAGATCCTCCTGTGCGAGGAGAACGGGATCGAGTCCGATGACGCGATTGACGAAAACCCTACACCCGATTGTTGTTATAAGCAGAAGAAAACCTATGAAGCCTACTGGTGCATTCCTGATTGAGAAAATCTGTGCTTTCATTTTTCCTCCAATACCGCCGCAATTTGGGCTTCAATCCTTCGGGCAACGTCTCGGGCGGCCTGCAGCTGATTTGACGAGCGGACTCCCATCATGATGTGAACTTGGACATTATTTTTCACGAAATAGATGTATGTGACTATGGAATGTAGTACTTCATCGAGTTTGAATTTTAGGGAGGGTAGGTTCGTAGTCGTACGATTTATTACAATTCGGAAACCGGGAATGAATGGTTTCCTTACTACGAACTGGGTTTACATTTAATCGGTATCTTTCTTAACGCGGACTAATGGAATTTGATGCGGAGAGGCGTCTTCATAATGTTCGGTTGACTTCTCATCGAAATGGTACAATCCCAACGTGTCGTTATCTGGAGTAAATGCCTTCGGAGGGGTGGCATACCTGCCTTGCCCATAACGAACAATAGAACTAATCCGCAACTCGTCAATATACATCCCAGAGGCAGGAACTGCTTTCAGTCCACTCCCCTTTAGAACGGGAATACCTCCGACAAGGAGAGGTTCGCTCGCAGATGCCAGATGACTCCCTGGTGCCAGCCCAGAAATCGAACCGCCACACCCGACAGTAGAACCGCCGTCAATTATTGCCATGTAATAGACCCACCGCCCGGTAGGTAACGTTCCTCATATCTTTCCGGATCCGCCCTCGACTCCCTTTGTCATGATGGCGGGACTGGCTTCGTATCCATCACCGACAATGGCACAGGTAAAGCGGCCTGTTTGACCTACCATGGAGAAGGCAGCATGGGATCCAGCCGCCAGCGATATGACCTCCTGAACGCTCGGAGGTTTGTCTATGTATACCCACGCTTCAATCGTTAGGGGACCTGGATACTCAGGAAACCACGGTGACTCGGTCTGGACGAGTGGTAGTTTGGGATCCAGTTCAAGCCAACCACCGCCAGCAGGGGAGGGTTCGTCGGGCGCGGCAAAAAGTGTCACGGGCATCATCAAGATAATACTTATAAGTGCTAAAAGTGTCTCTCTAATAGATTTCATGAGATGTCTCCTTTAAAACTCATTCCTACAGTTCATTAAGTGGCAAACGGAGGACACCGCTGTGCCGCGTGCCGATGTAGAGTATGCCACGCCCCACAGCGAGGGCAGTTGCCTCATCAGGAACCTCGGGTAAAATCTGAATCCATGTATCCGTCTTAGGATTTATCCGATATATGCCTTGATTGCACACACCGTAAATCCTATTACCGTCTACTGCTATCCGAGAGATAGGAATTCGGTTTCCCTCGGTATCCGTCAGAGCGTTCCAATTGATGCCATCGTGCGAATTCATAACGCCTTGATCCGTTAGGACATAGACGGTTGTCCGAGCAAAGACCATATCTTTGAAATACGCAAAGGTAAAGGGTAAGTTCGCAGTAATTTCTTTCCAATCGCCACCACTGTTAAGAGACTGAAATAGGGAACCATCCCGTTTACCGGCATAGACCATATTGTGCGAAGCCGCGAGTGTGAGACCTTTAGACGTATCAGTACCGTCAGCGCGTTCGGTGGAATCTACAAGACCTGTATTGAACCACCGCTTTTCGCTTCGGTGCCATCTGAAGAGTTTCTGTCGGTACTCCATGAAGACAGTGTTACCAGCGATTGTAAACCCACCATTCGTGAGTCGCTCTTCAACAATACGTGGCATATCTGCTTTTCGCTGACGACTCAATTCACTCACATTGCGAGGCGCGTTTTTAAATCTGTTCAGCCATTCAACTTCCAGTGTGTTCTCGGTAAAAACTGGCATCCGTCGGACAGGTTTTAGAACATCTCCATCAGATGAAAGATGAAAAACCTCAACCTTATCGGTTGTACTGTTGCTTACATAGAGTGAACCCTTGGTTTTTGCGATTTTCGCATGACTCAGTAAATCTGGAGCCGTCTGCTTTTTTTGAAGCATCCCTTTTTTCTTAATATCGTCACCGACATCTACTCGAATGGATGTCCAAGATTCTCCGAGATCCGTTGATTTGACGACCCCTTCAGGCGTGAGTGCATAGAGAACATTCTCAAGCATGAGTAACTTCTGAACATGAGAGTTTATCATTCCGGCAGAAAACGGGTGCCACGAGACCCCGGCATCCGTTGACCGTGCTATCCCAGAAATGTCGGACGTGTAAAAATTATTTTCGTCCAAAGCGACAACAGGGAAAATACTCTGACTCAACACATTTTTGCCAGCTTTTACATGCGTCCATGTGTCTCCACTATCATTTGAACGCAGTAGCACACCAGTCCCCATCACTGTAAGTGTTTCGCCAATTGCAACCAACTGGATACCACTGAACATCTGGAGCCGAAAATCGTCATCAGTTGGTGGTAACGCCATCCATAATCTGCCGTCTGTTCCTTTTCCTTCTATCGGTGAAAGGTCGTCCCAAGTATCACCGAAGTCGACTGAACGAAAAATTCTCGGTGGAAACTTTAATATCTCAACCGAGTGATCAAGTTTATGGGATTCCTCAAATGAGTTGGCAGACCGTGTACAATCGGACCCTGCTATAACATAGAGTCTATTTTCAATGGCTACTAACGAATTAATAAATTGGGGACCGTAGACGGGTAACCTTTCCCAAACTCCTGTAGTAATGCGATAAAGCCCTCGGTTTGTTCCCACAAACACAGCGTTATCAAGTGTGACAGCGTCCGAAATTGATATGTCTGGCGAGCCGTTCCTCTTTGTAATATGGGCGTGCAGTTCCTGTATCATCGGTATCCAACGCTTACCGGCATCATCAGATCGAAAGATATGTTTTTCAAAAACGAGGTAAAAGGTTTCATTGGTGATGAGTAATTCAAAAGCGCGTCCCTTTGGTCGAGTGCCAACAGAATTCCATGTTTTACCTTCATCGGTTGAGGTTAAGAGTTCATCAGGCGTCAAAATATAGAGGGTGTCATCCCATTCTGCCATCGGCATCTGAAACTGACGCGTTGGACTGCTTTCACAGATAAGGGTCCAAGCGTTTGCGTTCTCTGTTAGTTGATAAATCCCTCTCGATGCAACAGCGTAAATTTTTCGCTTGGATGTGGTAAATAGACCTGCCCTTCCACCTGAAGTGCCTTCCGGTCCGTTCGTTAGGACCCACCGCGATTTTATTACGGGTGTTTCTTTCTGTTTAGACCGATCCGCAGCGATTTTCCGTGCATCTTCTCTTGGACCAATGTTCCCTTTATTTTTACTCAGCGTATCGGTATTTCCAAATTGATTTCTTACACCGAGTTTTTGCTTTGAAGCCCGGACAAGAGATGTATCAACAAGCTCAACAGTCATTTCTGACCTTGCATCGAAACTGTAAGGCTGCTGGAATCGGGCTAAGTCCTGCGTGCCACTTCCCATCAGCAATATCACGAAAATGGTAGTAGAGGTCGCTAATGCCCACGGCAGCCACGGCTTACTCCCCGTTGGGGCTGCAGGTTTGATGTGCGCAATTTCTCGTAGAACATTTTCGACCAACGATGCAAACAACTGGAAACCGCCTAAAACTTCACGAACCATGTGCTCCTGCTCTTTCAATCGCTTTCGAGCGCGATGGAGCCGACTTTTGACTGTATTCGGTGATACCCCCAAAAACTTGCTAATGTCTTCGCAGGTCATGTCCCCGAGATAATGGAGCGTTACAACCGTGCGTTCACTCTCCGGCAACTTTTGGAGGAGACGTTTGACGACCTCACGGTGTCGCTCACTCACGACTTCTTCTTGTTGTTCAGCGTGATATTGCGCATACGCCAACTCCTCTAATTCATCTGGAGGCATTGCATCCAAAGACTCCATCGAAATCCGTTTCTTCTTCAACCAAGCGATACATCGGCGAGTGGCAATTACATACAGCCATCCGGCAAACCGATTTGGATTTTTCAGTGTTTGGAGTTTCTTGTAGACGTTAAGGAATATATCTTGCGTGATTTCTTCAGCGATATGGAAGTCGCCAATCTTTCGCCATACAAGCGCGTGGAGCGGCTTTTGGTATTTGCGCACAAGTGTGCTGAAAGCACGCTGGTCGCCCGCCAAGGTCCGTTGAATTAATTCAGTATCGCTGTTTTTCATGCGTCACCTCCAAAAACATGTTGTCTCTCATAATATTAAGAGATGTGCTGCGGAGAGAAAGGTTGCATAAAATACAAGATTTGGGAAAATTCTATATTAAAATGGGAAAATTTGAAAGGGGATGTATTAATAGTAGCAAAGCCTTTCAGGTTTCAATTTTGGGTTGCCGATGTTTGGGAAAACGTCGCGATCAGAGGTCGCTCCTACAGTTTGCAATATGAGGAAATTGAAAACTACAGGCTAAATCTCAATGCGTACAAATGCAAGGAACGCACCAGAGAGAAAAACAACGAAAAATAGCGTTAGCAACAACAAATCTACTGCTGCAGCATTGAAATCACGGCTAAGACTGAGCGTATCTTCAAACGTCGGAATTGATTCTGGGCTGATGGGCTTTTTCGACATACCCTCATACGTCCCAATGATATGGAGACTATCAGGATCTGCTCTATCCATATCCGAGACAAATCCTCGGTATTCACGGGCGTAACGCTGCACGTTCTCCACAAATTGTTGGTGCCGTTCAAACCCAGTTCCAGCAAAAACCTCAAGAAGATGCTGGACAAGTACGACCGGTGAGATGCGGGTGACAGAACGCGCCAGTTGAATTTGGACATGCTGTTGCGTTAAGTATTCTTGGCTCAAACGTTCCCGCTCCGTTACGTCTGTGATGACGTATTCACCCGCTAACTCCATTTTTTTCGCTGGATCCTCACGCGTGCCTTCCAAACGAGCGTCGTATTCACCTCTAAGTTCGTTTACAAGTTGTCTGGCGCGTTGGTCGAATTGATCATAAGTCATGGGTGTTGAAAATCCACTTGCAATGGAGGCAAGCGTGCTCGGCATAAAAACCACGAAGGTGACCCACGTTAACAGAAGTATCACAAGACTCGCTGCACTGTGCCGCACACGTGACGACACCAACAAACCTAACGCAAGAAACAGACACAGGTACAGAATCGCAATAAAAAAAATAATACCTAAACGGTTCCGCACCTCAACGCCAAGTTGCACATCGTTGGATGTGGAAATTACCAATAGATTCATTAACACCGCGAGCGTAAACGGGACACTAATACTTACCAGTGCACCTAAAAATTTACCAATCAATACGGTATGTCGCGGGACCGAGTTCGCCAATGTCAAACGTAGTGTACCACGTTCGCGTTCGCCAGAAATCGAATCAAAGGTGAATAGGATCGCGATGAGACTCAAGACGTACCCGATCGCAAACTCCCAATCTATTTTGATAGTGTCCGGACGAATATTTTTTGAACTGAGAGACGCAGGCATATAATCTAACTGCCAGAAGCCTGCTAAGCCATCGGTTGCCCAAGCGTAAAATCCGCCGTGGACATGATCTGACAAAAACGCCTCACCTCCATCTGCACAGAAATGGAGAGATGACGGCTTTTTGTAAAGATAGCCGGGCCCTTCTTGCGCAATGTGATACAGATTCGTTCGAGATCTTAAGCGATTCAGGGATCCTGTGACGGCATCGTGATATTTTTGCATCCGCACCGGGTGTTCCTTGATATGCACAACAGCATTGGTCAGCATTAAGCCGAGAAACAATACTGTTGCCAGCGCAAACCGGAGGCTATTCAGATTGTCGTAAATTTCTCGTTTCGCAATATGCCACATTTTATTACTTGTCAGTTATCAGTACGGTGGCTGCGCCATCTTTCGGCTTTCAGTTAAGGGTTTGTGGCATTCAATACACTTACGACTGCCATAGGGATTAACTAAAAACTGAAGACCGAAAGCAAATGCAGTGAGAGTACTGACAACTCTCCTACACTTCACTTTTGATAAAAATAAGAAATATTATTACGAACAGAATTATATTAAGCATGACCAGTATACAAACATCCGGCAACGCCCGTTTAGCGTTTGTGGTAACGTCAACCCTTTGAAAAGAAAACTGCGGCAAATGCTCCCAATCTACCGCGCCCTTATCAGCAGAAAACCATTGCTGCGCCCCGAAAGCGTTCTTATCGTAGTAATAATCAATCAAGGTCCGTCGGTGCCTTCGCGCCGCTTGAAAAAAATCTCTGAGTCCGCGCAAGTCTGTCCCTGCCCACGCTTGCGTTGCAGCGTTGTACATCCCGACTGGTGAGCCTCTCAAAAGGATGCGATCAACAATCGCTGGTTGAACGAAGATAGTTTCGAGTGTCTGTTTTCGGACAAGCCACGCGCGTTCTGCGGTGTTGATGATCTGCGGTCCGAGGAAGCGATAATAATCCTGCGCGTGTGGTATCTGAGGTTTGGATGCTTCATGCAGTTTCTCAATGTTTGAAACAACGTGGTAGTCATACCTAAGTATTGAGGAATCTCTATGAAAATATTCGTAGTGGTAACCTGATCCCCATATCTGGTTGAAATTCGGATCTTCTCCTACCATACCAAAGTGTGGATCTTCTCCTGGAAAGGCATCATTCGCAAGGAAGTGCTTTCGCTCTCTGTCGAATTCCTCCCACATCTGTTTAATTTCCTCGTAAGCGGATACCATACGTGTTTGAGAAGTCTGAGGAGGGTCAATCGTGGCAAGAACCGCGTTTGGATACACCAACACCCAAAACCCCCAGATAAACATAGCAAGCATCAGCGCGGTACCGGTACTATGGGTTACTGCTGAAATTAGCATACCGATGAAGTAGAATACCGACAGATAAACAATTGAACTCAAGATAATCCCACCGATACGGAGGAAATCACCAATACTCAGAGAAATGGCAGTGGATGTTGTCAGTAAAATCACCGCGAGGAGCAGACTCATCAGTAACGGAACAAGCAAGCAGAGTATCGCACTGATGTATTTCGCAAGCAGGATTTGACCGCGACTCACCGGATGCGTTACGACTAAACGTAATGTGCCGCGCTCGCGTTCCCCCGCAATCGCATCGTAGGCGAAAATAAGTGCTATTAGACTCAGAACGACCTCAAAAATAAAAACAATATCAATCGAAGAGAAGAGGTTGAGAAGTGGGTTCGTCATTTTATACGTTCCAGCATCCCACAACGTCGGCACAAAACCGTGAGATATCCAAATTTCGTTTCCCAACCGTTTATCCAACCCGACATTGAAAATACTCAACGGATTTGGTGGGCGGGCAACGTTCAATCTTCCGCCCGAATAGGTTTTTATTTCCCGCGATCGCTGATGCTCTGTTTGGAGAGTGGTGTTGTAAGCTGCTAACCGTCGCTCATAATCCTTGATAAGCACGAAGGTATTGGCAACGACGAGCAACAACATAATGAGGACGGCTACGGCAAAGCGGAACGTCATCAGGTTGTCGAGGAGTTCTCTGCGGATGAGCGTTGTTAACATGAAGACTTCCTTCTATTAGGTCAAAACTTACGAAGTGGAATTTCAGATGTCCACATACTTTCAGATTTTACTATAATCCCCCGAATTATTGTTATCCTAACGTGAGTTCCATATTTGTAGCGTAAACTGTTAGTTTGCGCTTTATAGGACACAATCTAACAGATTATGCTACAAATACCAGCCGACTCTAAAAAATACAAGCGATACGTTTCGGACAACTTCATTTATGGAACTCACATTATGCTACTTCTGTCCAAGAACCTTCAAAAACTCTGGATCATCCTTTACATCCGAAAATTCGGGGGTCTCAAGGAAAGACGGGTAGTAACTATCCTGATAATTATAACCCCTAACCACATAAGCGTCCTGAGCGATCTTCAAATGGTGTAAAGTTTTCTCGCGATCCTTCTCAGAAGCCCAGATGCTCACAGCAAACTGGAAGTGGCTATATTCGGTGTAATTTCCCAAATCAATGGCGAGTTGTAGCAAACGTTTCCCCTCAGTATATCTCTTCGACCATACCAGACAACAACCAACGTTGTGAGCAACACAATAACACTCGTAAAGATTTACAGGAAAACCTGCCTCCAGTTTTTTCAACTCTCCTTCAATAAATGTATTCGTTTCGGTATAGACTTGATCGAAACAATCCCAATCTTCCTTTTTGCTATACAACAGCAGTCGAATTTCTCTCACAGCCAACCAGAATTTAAAATAAGACCTCCAACCGGGTTTACCATAGGCACGTTCTAGCTTTTCTATTTCAAGAAGTGCTGCGTCTAATCGGTCGTTTCTTTGTAATATCGCTGCTCCTTTTTGGAGAAAATCACAACGACTGTACTGACTCACTTCAGGAATTTCTAAGCGTTCAGATGTCTCATTATAAAGTTGAATCCAGTCATTAATACGACCTTCCGCTTTCCAAGATCCAGCAGTATTCTGATTGGCAATAATCCGCAACACATATTTTTCCGACTGCTTGCATGCCCAATGGTAAAGCCGCGTCTGTTCCTCAATAACTTCTCGATCTCTCCGCAGGAAAGCGAGGGTATTGACTAACCCTTGATGCGACCAATAACGCTCCGTATCATCCAGAGCGTCATTCATATACTTACGGAGTAAAGGTATCCGTTTTTCCATGCCGAGACTGCCCATATAGGGGTATATCTCATCAACAGCAAGATGCACCAACTCGGGTGTGATTTCCGCTTTAAGTGCATCTTCAATCTCGTTGTTGACTTCCGTAAGCATAACTTCCGCTGATGAAGGGTTAGATCTCATATGTTCTCTATATGCATGGAACTTACCACGAATATCTTCCAATTTAGCAGACATAATAAAATTTCCTTTGGAACCCTTCCAAATCTCGCGAATGGTAGATTTCTCCTTCTTCAACCTATTGCGGGCGCGGTGGAGCCGACTCTTGACTGTGTTCGGGGATACCCCCAAAAACTTGCTAATATCTTCGCAGGTCATGTTACTGAGATAGTGAAGCGTTACGACGGTGCGTTCACTCTCCGGCAACTTTTGAAGGAGATGTTTGACGACCTCGCGGTACTGTTCATTCGCGAATTCATCTTGTTGTTCCGCGCGGTATTGCGCATAAGCAAGTTCTTCTAATTCCTCTGGTGACATCGCATCTAACGATTTCATCGTCATCCGCTTCTTTTCAAACCAAGCGAAACACTGACGCGCGGCAATCACATAAAGCCATCTCACAAACGTACTTGGGTTTTTTAGCGTTTGGAGTCTTTCGTAAACTCTGAGGAATATATCTTGCGTAATCTCTTCAGCAATGTGGAAATCACCGACTTTCCGGCGCACGAAAGCGTGGACCGGTTTTTGGTATTTCCGCACGAGCGCACTGAAAGCAGATTCGTCACCCGCCAAGGTCCTTTCAATCAATTGCACATCGTCATTTTTCATACGCCACCCCCAAAAACATATTATCTTCCAAAATGTTAAGATAGGAATCGACAGCAGAAAGGTTGCATAAAATGCAAGATTTAGGAAAAAATTCAACAATTCAAATTGGGAAAATTGAAAAGAAGTTGGGATCACCACTTACCTTTATGGAAAACATCGCGAGCATAGGGCAGGCAATTGAGGAATACCCAACCAAAAACCCTAAGCAAACACTCGCTTCTATAAGAAGATGATGCCTATTTCTCGGATTTTATAGTAAAGCCCACAATTAAGTGTGCACTTGAGACTCAGTGCTGTTACAAACCGCACCTACCGAGGGGAGGAAAGTGTCCATTTATTTTATTGATGAAAATTCGCGAGATTCGGCATCGTCACCGGGATACAGTAATAGTTTTCCATGCGACTGCTGTGCGTCCTGCCATGTCAACCGTTGCGGCTCGGAGCCGGTAATCCCCAAGGCGATTAAGAGCAAAACGAATCTCCACCTCGGCTACCGATTCCGTTTGATCGATGCGAATTTCGGAGTGTTCTCTGTTCAGAAAGCGGTAATCTTCCTCCGCTGGACCGAACAATTCCCAGAGCACTACCTCGTTATTGTAGAGACCGTTTTCGTCTGCACCCCGTGTGTAGTAAACGGAGGCGGATCCTTTGGTTACGGTAGCACAGGCGCGGACTTCGGGTGCGGCGTTGGTTTGCGGCATAGACACATCAACGGTTAAGTGTGGCGGATTCCCTGTTGGACGGGTTGGTATCCTCGCGCCTTCGTGCAGAGACACCTCACCACCTTCATGGACTTCAACCTGACCGTCCTCCCGAATACGGACGACTTCTCGATAGTCGGATAATTTGAGTCCTTCCAAATCCCAGATAAGGTCAAAGGCAACACCGAATCGAATGGCTCTTTCAATCTCGGTAAAGAAGTTGCGCATCACGGTTCGGTATTTGATATTTTCTCTATTGCGCCTCTCCAAATTGAGTTCCCCCACTCCCCAAAGATTGCCCCTACCCATCTCAACATGTCCGAGATTGTAACCGGGCGGTAGGAGGATAACCGTTTCTGCTGCTTTGCGTAACGCATCAAGATTTCTATGCGGATGGCTCTCGACGTGGGCACTTAAATTTCGTGAGAGTGCGAGGACTTCACTGTAAGGCACACAGGCGAGTTGGTGGTTGTCCCAGTAGTGGAAATGCCGCGCCCCTAAGTCGTAAGCGTGTGTCTGGAGCCAAAAGGCATCGGCACGGTGGACCTGTCCATAGATACTCATGCCCCACCCCTTATCGGCCTGTCTGGCGGCACCTCGCAGAAATCCGTAGAGGATACTTGCCAGATTTTTCGGGCTGTCAATCGGGATCTGGCAACCGTACGTCATATTCATTTCAGGGAGCGTTCGCATCGTCCCAACTCTACCCGGTGGCTCAAAGACGATCGCAGCAGGAGATTCCGTGTTTCCCTCTGAGAGTTGATACCCTGCCGAACTGATAATGGTGTCCCACGTATATAGATTTTCCTGAAGAAATTGCATATCACCCAAATCTACGTCCGGGTGTGCTTCTAAGCCTTTGCATAACCGTGTAGGTGCACCATCGTACTTGGCGGTGTGGAAGTAGTCTTTGAAAGCCTCAAAAGCGAGTTGCGGTGTCACTGCTTTCCGAAAGTCAGCGTCTGCTTCCAACTTAGGGCGAAGCACATGGTCCCGTGTGCAAACAGCGGGTTCGTCCATAAAAAGAGCAGGACCGAGGTAATTGCTTCGGTATAAACACTCAGGATAGCCGAGCGTCGCCGCGTCGATTCCCCAATAAAAAATGTTGCGATTTTTGACCCATTCAACCTGTTCGGTATCAACGCGCACACAGTTGATACCCGCCGCAATCATCTCGTCGTAATCGGCTTCGGTCAGCAGTTTAAGCTCGTAATCAGACATGTCGTAGCGGCGCGTTTCGTCCACTTGTCTCGTGTTGCTGGGTGGTCCGATGAGGGCATCGGGACGGAGCGAAAGGAGTTCTGTATCGGGAGGTGCATCAGGCTCGACTGAATTAGATATATGCCTAAGTCGATAGATGTGTCCGAGGTATTTTACTGTTTGTGGGAAAAGAGTATTTTGCTTCGTTTTGTCCGCAGGTTTCGGGAAAAGATATTGCCATGCACCGAGACTGGGCAGGACAGGTTTTCCAGTGAACCTATCTTGGAATTCCAAGGGAGTATCGTCCCCGATCTGCAAGATGTAGCGAGATGTAGTCGTGCGGGCTACTTTTAGCTCCCCAGACGGAACGCTTTCGCTGAGCAACCAGACAGCGAATTTTTCACCGGACACCTTCGTTGCCCGAAGACAGATCCACTGGGACGGCATCCCCGCTTTTTCCTCAATGGAACTGATCGCTACAGTCAACGTCTTCACAACGGTGTTCGACAGCGGGTTTTCGCTTTCATATTGGTATGTCGCTATCTGTCCGGGTTCACCGAGTGGATACGACTTCTGTTCAGCAGTTTGATGTTTTTGCATTGTAGCACCTCAACCTGTTTCTAATTCACTTATGATACGTTCTACCACCCGTTTTCGTTGTCCCTGAATTGCGGGCTGTTCCAATTCATAGACTTCATCCGGAATCAGGTGTTTATGGCTCTCAATCGGAAGGGAATTGTGTGATGCCTTATCAATATAGCGGTTAAAAATAGTGTATCGGGGATAGGATTCTGTCCAGCGTCTTCCGCCGTGATAGAGTGCTTCTGTAAAAACGACACAATCGCCAGCGTTGACAGAGACGTTGATAACCGTAGGGGGTCCATCGTAGATTGAGAGATCATCGGGTGGATCAAAGTTGCGTTTATGGCTGCCGGGCAGACAGACGAAGCCTGTTCCGGGTGGCACATCCACCAAAGAAACAGCAGTGTTGAGGAAACCCGCACGGGGTCCTGAGGTGTCAACACTATAATCTTGACCGGCGGCATGGAAATGGATGTCATCGGAGGTTTTGTAATTCTTTGTCAATGCACAATCAACGAGACACGGAGCACCTCGCGTGAGGGCAATAACCACTCGCAGAATCTCTCGATTCAGCACAAGCCGTTGGAAGACGGGATCGCCGTATTGGATGTGATTAATCCAATGCGCAATCGTCGGGGAATGATCACCTGTTCGGGAGGTAGAGGTAAGCGGTGGTGGTAGTTCATCTAAAGACGTGTCGTGCCACTGATTGCCGAGGTCAATCATTCGCTCAACATCTTCAAGCGGCACGACTTTTGGGAGGATAACGAATCCGTGGTGATCAAAGAACCATTTTTCGCGAGGCGTGAGCATATTAATTATACCTTGTAGATTTTTAATTTTACCTTGCGGAGAAACAACGGACGTTTGGACTTTTAGGTGCGTTGCTTATATCTGAAGAAACACCCAAGCAATACGCAGAAATGCCCAAGCAAAAACACCCCTCCACTACGTTATGGGCTACGGGTTTTCAATTTACCTTGTGGAGAGACAAGGTGCGTCTGAACTATAACAGATTTCGGCATTCTACAGACGTTTTGTCCATCATTTTAAGATTGTCTTGAGAGCCGCCCAGACGATGGGTAGCTTCTCAGCGACTTGAACGGATAACCCGATTTTCGATTCAAAATTTCGGGTTACTTCGGCTGCTGTGAGGGGTCGATCGTAAATGCGGACTTCATCAATGATACCGGGAAAAAATCGTTCAACCTTGCCGCGATTGTTCGCTGCACCGATATAGACCGGCTCCACAAACGGAATAAAGGTGTCAAGTTTCTTTACATCACCTTCAATAACTTCCTGTGGTTCACCGTCCATATAAATGGCTACCTCGGACTTACCCGCGTCCACAATTGCGAAGACGATGTGGTGCCATTTACCATCCGACAGTGCGAATTCAATCTCAACAGCGATGGCGTTGCACCCCGCTGCCGACTTCTGACGGACATAGTAGTGGACGATGTCCTCAGCAAGCGGGAATCCTGCTTTTGCACTCCGGTTGACATCGATTGCCCACGCCATATTGCATCCCTGATCGAGCACCTTGAAAAGCGTTGTCCAATCCTTTTTGAAATCGGTTTTAACCCACGCCTCAAAGGTAGATGTGGCGACCTGTTCCCCAAAATTGCCGAGGTTCGTCAGGTTGACATAATCGTCGCTCCCGTCGAATTCAAGTGCTTCTCCGACGTGTCCACCGACGATCTTTGGCGCACCGACGATCGTGCCGTCATTCTCACCCCAGACATCCTTGACTGTGCCACCAGTAATGTCCTGCCGATCAAATGTCCAATAACTCACGAGTCCATCTGTCACTACCGGCTCTGTGTATCCGTTGGCAGAAAATATAACGATAAGTAACGTGGATATGAGGAAATAGGTTAGCCCTTTCATAGTGCTTTCTCCCTTGCGGAAGCGAGTGTATTTCCGCAACTATGGAAAATTCCTGGTGTGGTTTCGAGACTTCCAAAACATGCTTTCAAAATCGGTGCAGCAATTATAGCACCTCTGGCGATTTCCTACCAAATTTATTCTGATTTTAATTCCACGCTTGCAAGTTATGCCGAAAACTGATAGAATGAATCTCATATCGTGTTGCAAACCACGTTGACTTTTAATAGCAAGTTACGTGAAAGGGAAAGGAAAGAACTATGCCGAAAATGACAGGTGCTAAATTTATCGCTGATACCGTCCACGGATATGGGATTACTCACGTTTTTTTTATGCCGTATATCGGACCACGGGCTTTAATGGAGATGGAAAGTCTTGGAATCAAACGGGTTCAGACGCACGGTGAGAAAGCAGCGGCGTATATGGCTGACGCTTACGCCCGTGTGAATCGTGCTCCGAGCCTCTGTATGGCACAATCGGTCGGTGCCGTGAACCTTGCCGCGGGGCTACAAGATGCCTATCTCGCTTGCTCACCGGTGGTTGCGATTACCGGCAAAGAAAACCAAATCAATCAACAACGGCACGCCTATCAAGAGGTAGACCACGTCAACCCGTTTTCTGCTGTTACGAAATATAGCGCGTACGTCGCGACACCGGAGCAACTGCCTTTCTATCTACGTCAAGCCTTCCGTGCGGCGACGACAGGAACACCCGGACCTGCACATCTCGATTTTGAAGGCATCGCGGGATCATCGGTTATCGACCGAGACGGCGAATTTGAGGTAATCATTGAAGAATCATTTACCCAATTACCGCCGTTCCGACCGGAAGCAGAAGCAGAAAAGGTAACGGAAGCCCTGAGCCTCCTCTCCGATGCGAAACGTCCGATCATTGTCGCAGGGGGTGGTGTAACGGCTTCAGACGCACGCGCAGAACTTGTCGCATTGGCAGAGAAACTCTCGATTCCGGTCGCGACTTCTCTGAATGCAAAGGCGATGTTCCCGAGCGACCATCCGTTGGCGGTCGGGACTCCCGGTTCATACTCGCGAGCGTGTGCCAATCAAGCGGTATGCGAGGCAGATCTTGTCTTCTTCATTGGAAGCCATACCGGTGGACAGGTAACCAACGGATACAAAATCCCGCCACAAGGCACACCGGTTATACAACTCGATATTAATCCAGATGAACTCGGACGGAACTATCCAATTCAGTTAGGGATGCAAGGAGATGTGCGGAATACACTGCGCCGAATGCTTGACGCGTCAGAAGTTGCTGCGTCTCGGACTGAATGGGTTAGCCGCGTCCAAGAATTAGTGAAAAACTGGAAAGACAGTGTCAGCGATAAAGTGAACTCAGAACGGTTGCCAATGCTACCCGAACGACTTTGCCGTGAACTGACAGACTATCTCCCGTCAGACGCGATCCTTGTATCCGACACAGGGCATTCAGGCATCTGGACGGGCACGATGATCGATTTCAAACATCCCGATCAGAGTTTCATCCGTTGCTCAGGTTCGTTGGGATGGGGACTCCCCGCGGCGATGGGTGCGAAGTGCGCGCAACCTGATAGACCCGTGATCTGTTTCACAGGCGACGGCGGTATCTGGTATCATATCGCGGAACTCGACACGGCGATGAAATCCGGGATTAATGCCGTCATCGTTGTGAACAATAACCACTCACTGAACCAAGAGCAGGGGGGTGTTGAGTCGGTTTACGGTGGACGGACAGCGGGTTCTGATGAACTCTGGCTGTTCCCAGAGGCGGACTTCGCGAAGATGGCAGAATCGATGGGGTGTTTAGGAATTACCGTCAACAAACCGAGTGAACTCGCTGGCGCGTTGGATCAGGCACTCGATTCGGGGAGACCGGCGGTTGTTGATGTGAAAACGCATGTGGAAGGGATTGCACCACGGACGTGGATGCCTTCGTAACAGCAAATTGCGATGGTTGTGTTAGACCGGTGCGGTGTTTTTGATAGGGTGTTTCCCCCAGGAAACCGCACCTACCAATAAGTCGTTTCCATGTGGTCGTGCGAGGAAGATGGTTTCGATCTATTCCCAAATTGAAGCCCCTCGCATAACCCACTTATCTCATAACAGTCCCACAGAAATGTTAGTTAGGAGGTGGATATGTGAATTGCCCCTTCTGCCCACCAAAAGTCAATGACAATGCAATTCTACTTGAGAACGACTTGAGTCTCTTTATCGATCTCAAACAATCAATCCTGCAAGGCTCCGGGATCATCGTGCCAAAAGCGCATCGGCAATCAACGTTTGATCTTACCACAGAAGAAATTACTTCCACATTTTCACTTCTTACGGAGGTTAAAACATTGCTTGACACCGAATACAACCCTCAGGGCTACAATTTGGGTTGGAACTGCGGTGCGGTCGCTGGACAAACAGTATTCCACGCGCATTTGCATGTTATTCCGCGCTACGCGTCCGAACCTTATGTGGGTAAAGGAATTCGCTACTGGCTTAAACAAGAATCCAATCGACATAACAACTAACGAGTCGTCATTGTTGATGGCCAGAATCTCGTTAGGTATTTTAAGGTTAAGGGCAGGTATCTTTAGTGAGCATGCGTCGCGCATGTGCTTTTCGTGTATATACTTTGCCGCCAACTAACTGACGATTCTTAAAGTCAGTAAACAAGTCGCTGTCGCCCTCGCGATAAGATACAAGCACTTTTACTCCTGATACTATAGCCAAGGCAATAATATGCTCGTCGTTTGATGCTATCTCGTTTTTCAGTTCATTGGCTTTTTCTTGCACATCTCGAGGAGACGCTATTTTGAGTTTACCTCTTTGCCTTAGTCGATTTCTCAGATTCTGCATTCCTCCGTTATCCCATTCCTCTTCCAATTTCTCTATATCAGAATAAGCGATTTTGCCATCTCTTTTCTCTAACCAGGTCCACACAGGTTCCATATCTTCATCATCTGGCTTTTTGAATTTATGAAAAGTGTTCGTATCGACGATAATACACATCGCTTAATCCTTAAACCCCAGGAGTCGCTTAGATTCTTTCAAGAAAAATTCGCCGTAATGTGGTGGTACTCCAACCATATTGGCCATCTTATCAAAACTAATATTATGCACCTTGACGATATTTCCCTTTGGTTCAAAGTAGATCAACGACACATCTTCGTGACGGAGGTTGCCTCTTATAATGTCAATACGGGCGCGGTCAATCATATAGTCACTGTGGGTTTCAATAATGAATGACCGGTTATCTTTATTAGCCAATTTCACTAATAAAGAGGAGAGTTCCGCCTGCGCGCGTGGATGCAAGTGGACTTCAGGTTGCTGTAATAAAGAAAAACTCATCTCATGTCTTGAAACATTAGGACTTAAAACCTGAACCAAAATTGGCAAAATTTGACTCACACCGTAACCGACATCGACGACATTAGCATTGGGCCCTCTCACCTTGAATTTCAATTGGAATGGACCTCCCAAGGAACGACCGAAATTCTTTATCTCTATATTCTGAAACAAGCCAGAACTCTTGCCAAACTTGACTAATTGGGTTTTTAATGCCTCCCATTGCTTTTGCTGTGTTGCCTCTATTCGCATCAGCAACATAGGAATATCACTGCCTTCTGGATCGTTAAATTCTCGCGTCGGATCATAAGTTCGTTTAGGACGTGAACGAATGGGAGATGTACTAAATACTGACAAGTCTCGAAAGATATCCCACGGGCTACCTTCAAATTTTTTAATTTTTTCTTTAAAATATTTTTTGAAAATTATTTCACGTTCAGATTCCTCTCTGAAAGGAGGAAAAAAGAAGTAAACGGAATACTCGTTCAATCTATCAGTATCACAAGCTATTATATATCGATTCTGTTCTTCATCAAACGAATCTAAACGCAACTCCCTACCCATTGCTTCCTCAGATCGAACAATAATTTTACCATCAACAAGTTTCATTATTATTGAATTAACAACAGGTTCTATTCCTGCCTTCTTCTCAACAAACTCCACTGTTATTTCAATATCTTTATTATTGTATTTAGAAGTAAACTCAAGCTTAAAGTTTTTTTCTTTTTTCTTACTATTTCTGACAATATCCTTGAAGGTTCCCATGGAATAAGGATATGAATTAAAATCTACACCATCACCTCGTAAATAATTTGCTAAGACATGGAAACACCCCAATGCTGTGGTTTTACCGGTGCTGTTCTCTCCGACTAAAAAAGTAAGGGGCCGAATCTCAAGCGTCTGCCGCTCGGCGAAACAGCGGACCCCTTCCATTGTGAATTGGGTAATGCGCATATTGTCATCTCCGGAATATTATTCTTTAATTTTGAGATATATTGATTTGCGACTGTCTCAATATGTGCTGTCCATTATCGTAACATACCCAATGGTAAATATCAAGAGAAACCACATCATTCCCCAGAGCCATTCAGGTCCAGCAGCGGTGGCAGGGCTTCGCTTCTATTGAAATATAAACTTATTTTCAGGATTCACCATAAATGGTTCTGATATCCTTAGAGGTTCCCGTGGACTCAGGAAAAGAAAAAAAGTAAAACAGTGGTTCCCAAAACCATTAAGTCAAGTATGCCTGCAACCCAAATTTTCTTCCACTCCTGTCTCCCGATTTTTTGCTTTAAAAAGAACAAGCGTCCGATCAACCAGAGGGAATAGAGCTGAAGTGGGACAAAAAATAAGCCGAGTAGCGCAGCATGCAATGCACGATTCGCCGTCGTCTCGCTGATTGATAAAGGTATTTCCACCGGACCTCCTTCAATCTTCGCAGCATCGGGGGACCCGCCTTCTGCGTCAGGCACCGCAACCGCTCGTTCGCGTCCTTTAAGAAGGGGGATGGCGCGTTCAGCATCGGTTTCAGCGACTTGCAATTTAATACCGCCTAACGCGTTGCTCAGGTGCCACGCGACCCCGACGGTAAATTCGTCTGCGAGGAAACTGGACACGTCGTTGGTTTCAAGTAGCCCCTTCGCCAGGTGCGCTTCAAAGGGCATGTCAAAAGTCGCCAATGTGACTAATTTTTCAGCCATCACTCTACCTCCAAGTATATTGCCTAACTGGTAAATTCTAACATAAACAATTCTTGTTCCCAAATATCGCTGTAAAAGAGGTTAGGAAGCGTCTTTGGATTCGCTAAAAACCTCCATGCCAGCGGAACCATCTGCGATCCGTCGAATCTGTTTCTCAAAACCGGGCGGTGAGAGCGTCCATGTGATCCAGAGCGGTTCATCACCCGTGTTGACAAATCGGTGTTCAACATTCGGTGGAAGATAGATGACGGTACCGGGTTTCAAATCGGCGACTTCATCACCGACAAACGCTTTTCCTTGTCCACCATAGACGAAAATAATTTCTTCGGATTCGCTGTGGGAGTGGAGCGGAATTTCACTGTGCGGGTCAATTTCTTCCAATCCCATCGAGAAGTGTTCAGTGCCAACGGTATTCGGCTCAATGAGCGTGTACAATGTGCGCGGAGCCTCGTCTTCAATTCGGACGACTTCGGCATCCTCTTTGTGATAGATATGCTTCATTTTTCTCCTTGTGGTATAGCGCAAACTAACAGTTTACGCTACAAGCCCCTGTTACGTACTACTTTTAATCGAACTCACGTTATTTAGGCAAACCAATAGGAATACAGGCTTGCATTCCTGATTTGAAACTGGAGTCGGACCTCTTTGCCGTTGAGTGCTTCCAGTGAACGGTCAAATTTAACTTCTGTATCCACCTGATCTCCGACAACTCGCTGGGAGGTATAATCCTCCAGAGGTGTCCCTGTATCATCCGTGACCGAGACGATAACATAACCTTGACTCGCATTAACATTGAGGTGTAATTCTCCACCATTGAGCGTTAACGGTTTCGTCAACATGTACCCTTCATTTTCATCTGCATCGAGTGAAACGAACCCATCACGCCTTAACGTTGCCAAGCCGAGCATGGATGTGTGCTTACGTTCGACCTGCTTGAATTTCCTGCCGGTGTGCGGTCCGTTCACGCCCCCGTAATAGAAATAGATTTGATCGTCGCGTGTGATGAAATTCTGGGTGATTCTCACCATTCCGTCTTCCCAACTGCCCGCCTGTCCAAGCGAGAGGAACGTCTGGCGATCCAAGACGCGCTGATAGTTGATTCCATCACGACTCATCGCGAGCGAGGTGTCAATCGTGCCATCCACCCCTTCGCGATAGACCCAAATCATACCGAGATAGATACCTTCATAGATATCAATGGGCATACCGTAAATCTGTGTGCCTTCTTCATCAACCTCGTCACATTCAAACACCCGTTTCGGTTCGCTGAAGTGAATCGCGTTGGGACTCTCAGCGCGAGCAGTCTTCCGTCCACCCGCTCCGAATCGTCCAAAGACAACGTATTTCTGTATTTTTGGGTCCCACACCAGGGACTGGGTGGTATCGCTATCAAGCGGGATAACGGGATTGGTCTCGCAGTTCGTCCAGTGAACGCCGTCCGGCGAAAAAGACATCCACATACCGTCTCCGTCCCCACGACCCCAGATCGTCCTTCCCTCGTGTTGAATGAAAGTATCAATCCCACCGTGTTCCCAATAAAAGCCTTTGTAACGACGGGCGGGATCTGTTTCGTGTTCGTCGTAGATGACAGCCATGCCCTCGCAGTTTGTTCGTCCAACGTCAACCAGATTGTTCTCGGTGCTTCCTTCAAAATCGACTTGGTTTAGGATCGGTTTCTCCCAATGCACACCATCGGTTGAGGTCGCATAGCCGAGGAGCGTTACATTGCCAAGGGCGTTCCGCTGACGGATTTTCACCATTCCATCGACGTAAGGTCCTGTGAGATACCACATCTTGAAGATCGAATTCTCTGGATCGTAGAGGACTGTGCCGTAGAGGGATGCGACGCTCTCCCACGGATGTTCACCACGCAAAATCGGGTTATTGGGATGCCGTTGGGGTTGGTGCATCCGACGGTAAAGTCTTTCGATTCGGGTGACGTGGTGTAGGTCGAGGAACAGATAGCGAGGTTCCATGTGGAGGCTCCTTAGAAATTTCGTATCTTTCGTGGGAATATGTTACCAGAAATGTAAGGGCAGGTCAATTTTTTGTGGGTTTTAGAGGATTTACCCGCTCGATTACAGCATGTGCAACTCTTCAAATAGAGCCAAGTGTTGACGGTAACCCGTCGGGAGCGATCGGATTTCCCGATACCCCTCAAAGAAAATCGTCTGTTCATCCTCGCTAAAATGGCGTGAAATCCTCTGAATATCTGAGAGATAATAACCGAACCCAAACTGGATGACATCAATTGGGCAGGGCTGCCCGTCAGAGACAATGATATTATGGGGTTCCAGATCCGAGTGAATCAACCCAAAAACATCCCGACCTTCCCCCTGTTCTGCGACAAACCGTGAGAAGCGCGAAGAAAGCGAGGAAAGTTTTGTGCGCTCCTCTGGCGAAGCGTCTATGTAATCATTTCTAAGAGCCTTTTCAATTTTCGAGGTAACCCAATCCATGTCGTATCGGGGACGGATAAACCAGTGTGGTAACTCCAATGTCTGGGACACAGAGTGCATGCGACCCACCACGGTCCCAAGACTCCGAATGAGTTCTGGCGTTTTTTCTGCGGTAGAGAGAGCGTGAAGTGTTTCACCGGGAATCCAATCGTATAGCGTCGTATAGCGTATAGGTAAGTCGTTTGGAGAGATACCTTGAATCATTTCCCCGTCTCGTCCAGACACAGGGAAAAGCGTCTTGATGTGCCCCTTGTTCCACAAAGCCTTTAACCAATAGATTTTAGATCGAATTCTATGGATAGAGGTCCCGGCTCGATGGATTCTCAATGTGAAACGAACGTCCTCCGTATCTACGAAAAATAACATATTCGCAGTATCAAATCCGATACCACTAATTCGGAATGAAACGTTGTCCAAATCATATAACATAACAGCGGCTTTTGCATAACGCCAATCGGTGGTAAGATATTGTAAAATCTTATCGTTATAAACTATCAAAATGCCATTGTCACACGCATGTCGTGTCGATTCGGATATAAAGGTGCGTTGTTCATCATCAAGTGAATCTAAGAAACCGAGGATACTGGGATCAATATGTGGGTGCGGGTCAGAAATTGCTTCAAGCCAGTATTGTCTACATTTATCATGACAATCGATTCGGTGGACGGGTAGGGAGGGATCTCGGTACCACTCAGGAGAATTTTCGATAGCGTATTCAACTTGTGTCTGACAAAATGGGCACGACATTTTCTCCGCCATGGTGGTATACCTCCTGTGCTAATTTTAGAGCGAAGAGTCGGGAATCGGGGTGTTTTTGCTTGGGTGTTTCCCCCTCCTACAGAAGAAGTATAGAATACCGATTTTCAGGACTTCTGATCAAATCGGGGTTCAGCCAATTGGAAGGTTAGCAAAAACCCTAATAACACGAGGACACCACACCCGATAAATACGGGTTCAAAAGCGAATCGCTCGATTAACGTTCCGACCAAAGGAGAAACGAACAACGGAATTGCTTGGAAAAGACTCATCACACCGAGATACTGCGGATGCTTTTCCTGTGGTGCAATCTCAAGGGTGTAGTTTGTGACGATGCGAGCGGATACCGGTGTAAACCCGATAAGGGCAAAGATAATCCAGTAAAACTGTACCCCGGAAGGCATTCGACTGATGACGACTGCCAGTAATGGTGTAAACGCGCTGATTAATATCAGCAACCGCAACACAAATCGGTTACCTGATCTGTCCGCGATGTTGCCCATGATACCGGCACCGACAGCATTAGAGGCATTTTGTGCCACTATCAATGTAACGAAGCCAGAAGATGCGAGTCCTAATGTCCGCTTACCGAAAACTGCGTAGTGTGGAAAAAGGGGCCAGATGGAGTAAAACAACAGGATAACGATTGCAAATCGCCGAAAATTTCTGTCATACCGCAACGATAGGAGCGCATCGCCAAGAAATCTGAAAAAAGGAGCTGTGCCTTCTGGTTGTGAAGGAAGTTCCTTAAACCCAAAACTGATAAAAGCGGCAATAGCGAAGGCGACACCCGTTGCCCCAAAGATCACTGCATAGTGTGAGGGACTCCCCGAAAGCCAACGCGGCATAAGGTAAACGGCAAGTCCGATCGAAAGTGAACAACCAATGACGTTGGAATAGGCGAGGAGTCTGCCGCGTTTTTCGGGGCTGATGAGTTTCCCTTGCAACGTTCCGTTAGCCAGATGATTGCAACCGACCATGAGCCAGTGCACGGTACATAGCAGAAGAAAAACAGCAATTATGACGTTTGCGGACCAACTTGTTAAACCTAATATCAGGGACAACACACACCAGGGAACAGTAAAACCGAATCCTGTGAGAATAAAGAATCCTTGTTTTTTGGGCATCCGCGCGACGCGTTGTGCGACGAGAAACTGGGGTAGGCTCTGCCCGATGCGTAGAATGAGCGGTAGCAATCCTCGGATAGTTCCGGATGAGGTATAGATATCAATAAACGCGGGGATGACCACAGACTCGGCTTTGAACATCCAACCGAGACGCATCAAAATCTGGTTCAGAGCGAATACAATTAAATTGCGTTTTTCGGACGGATAGGATTCTTCCAAACGGACGTTCGTCTGCTCTGATGTGCTTTTATCCATTGAAAGTCCTATCCGTTGTTACCAAGTTCACTCGTTTCCTCATTTCAGTATTGGCGTTAAGTCAGTGCGCCTTCTTCGAACCGCTGCGCTCCGTATTTTTCCATATCTATTCGCGCCTCTGATGCTAAGGTTTCTTGCTCGGAGAGTGCTTCTGCGATCCGCTGGAATCGATCAACATCTCTCAATCCCATAATCGTTAGGTTTACGCTCTTGTGGCTAAGCACGTAGCGATAGAATTGTTCTGGAGATGGCGCGTCTGAGTCTCCAAAAAGCCTGTCATTCCGCGAGGCATTCATGATAACAACACCCGTATTGTGTTTGTCGGCAGCGCGGAAAACGGTATCTTCTGGCGTTTTCATCGCACAATTGTACCAACAGAGGACGGTATCGAAAAATCCTGTGTCAACGGCATGTTGTATTTGGACCCAATCGTGTCCAGTAACGCCGATGAAGCGGATGAGTCCTTCATCTCGTGCCTTTTGCGCCATCTCCAATGCGCCTCCGGGTGCCAAGGCTTGGTCGCGTTCTGCTTTCGTGTTCAGGTGATGCAGTTGGTAGATGTCGATGTAATCAACACCAAGCTGCCGTAACGACGTTTCGAGTTCTGCCCGTGCCCCTTTTGCATCGCGCTGAGCGGTTTTCGTCGCAATAATCAACCGATCGCGTTGCCCTTTTATGGCGGCTCCGACAACTTTTTCGTCCTCACCATCTCTGTATGCACGCGCCGTATCCATATAATTGACACCGGCATCAATTGCCTTGCGGTAACCGTCAGCGGATTCGCAATACGCGCCACCGATACCGAGTCGGGTAACCGTCAATCCCGTGCGACCTAAGACTGTTTTCGGAATCTCATAAGCCATGATGTTCACCTCTATGGCTATCAGCAGTCAGGGGTTTTTGCTTGGGTGTTTCCCCAGATTTTTTCAAAAATCCTTTCAGCAGTCAGTAGAAGAGATTATTGCTTAAGAACACCTCTTTGCTGATTGCTGATTGCTGATTGCTAATTCACCCTCGAATGTTAGCAAGAGTATATGCTATTTCGATGTAAAAGTCAACCTTTTCTCAAAAGGGTGTGTAAATATTTCGTTGAAGTTTAATACAAATGTCACCCCTACGGGGTTTAGCTTTGGTAAGGAACGATATTTCTACAGAGATGTCACCCCTACGGGGTTGAAGAAATAACTAAAACTTTATACACCCTCTCAAAATGCGGGTGCCATTTCCCATGCCTGAACGGATCGGAACCGTGCCTGTCCACCTCGACTCATCAATCTCACACCGGTGCTATCCGCTCGTGTCGGATAAACCCGCTGTGTAATGCACTGCCTACCGTTGGCGAACACCTCAACTACGGACTTATCGACATAGATGCGGAGCTGAAGTGTTTCGCTACCCTTCAACGCGAACGGTGCGCGCTGGGCATCAACAAACCGTTCCGACTCCGGCAATCTCGCAGTGCCACCGGCATCTCTGTAATGTGGATACCGGATGGCTTCGTTCAAGGTGGAACGACTTACCTCGATTTTCAATGTTCTCTCCGCCGGAACATAAAGAATCCCTGTTTGTTCGGCTTGATCGGGTGAGCAGAGCACTTGAACGCCGACCTCAGTCGCATCGTTGGGATCAATTTCGACATCCAACTCAAGACAATTCCCTTGGACATCTTCTAAGTCTAACGCATCAGCAGTCAGCGTGATATTTTCACGTACTTTCGGGTTCATCCGCAGGCATTCCAGTTCGGGTACTGGTTCAATTCGCAAACTACCGTCGGTTGCGAGGGAAAGGATACGCGGTAGGGTCATCACCCCTGACCAACCGGAGGCACGTTCCTGCTCAACCCCGCGGATCTCGCGAATCCAATCGAAAAAGATACGGCGACCTTGCGCGTCTAATAGCGAGCGCGCTCCACCAAGCAATCCACCCTCCCAACTCATCCGTCCGTAGCTTTCAGCATAATACCGTTCGTTTTCAAACCTACCGAGATAATACTGTGTGCCTTGCCAGTGGCTACAAAACAGTAACATGTGCTTATCGCCCAACGGATAAAAATCGGGGACAGCGCAATCCTCTTCGGCGTCTGTCCACTCGCGCCGAGATTGATAAAAGGAGCGTACAAATTCCCACTCCGCGAGGTCAGACGACTTAAACAGCGCAGTCCCGTCCCCAGTTTGTCCGGGTATCCTGTTCCCGATGAGTGCGTAATAGGTGTCGCCTTCCAACCACGCACACGGGTCAAACACAATATACTCACCGTGTCCTTTCTCACCGGGTGCGGGGACGGGAATTACTGGGTTGGCTGGATGCTTGTCCCACGTGATGAGCAGATCGTCATCGCTCGTTGCGATACATGTTCCGTCTGGAACCCCATGGTAAATGAATGTCGGAATACCTTCTCGACTCACGAGCGCACCACCGCTAAAGCAGCCGTTCCTGTCAGGTCCGTCGAGATCGGGCGTTAAAGCGATTGGGTGATGCACCCAATGCACGAGATCCACACTCGATGCGTGTCCCCATTGCATCCATTTCCAATAACCGCCTTCGGGATTGTGTTGATAGAAGATATGGTACCGTCCCTTCCAAAAGATCGAACCATTGACATCGTTCATCCAACCGAATGGTGGGGTGAAGTGGTAACGTGGACGGTAAGAGTCGTCTGTATACACGGCATCAAGCACGCGTGTAGAATGGATGAGTGCTTCTGTTTTTTGGATGGTTGTGTTCATGGTTTTGTTGTTCCTTATGTAGTAGGACAAACTGTATGAAGACTTAGTCAGGTAGGTGCGGTTTCCGAACCGCACCATAGGTGTCAATTTAGTAGGAATAAGTATGTTTTTGGTGTAAAACAGAAATACCTCTTGTATAATGTAGACAGGGAAAAGCGGAGACGCACGGTGCTGCCGCGAAGTTCAGCGAGGTCAGTTTTCTCCTTCCAGCGCACCGGTTCGTCAATACTGTCGACCATCGCGGGGATACTTTCGTCGAAGGTGTACCCTGGGAGAGGGCGTCCGTCATCAGCATTGAGAACTTCTACCTTAACCCTGCCACGCCATGAATCCACATTCACACGCAGTTCGCTATCTTCTACCACGAGAGGCTTGGTCAATACCGAACCCCATTCAATACCCCCTTTGAGCGACACAAACCCATCGACGCGAAGCTTTGCGAGCGACATAGCAAGATTATCAAGGAATTTTCTGTTCATTACGTCCACGAGCGACTGACTGCGATGCCGAGCACCGAGATAGTAGAACCATAGTTCATTGTTGCGTCTGATCGGACCGTTGACGACTGAGATCTGACCCGTATCGTAGGTACTGCTATCCCCTACAGGAGATAATTCGATAAATGGTGTACGATTCCCGACCCGCTCCCAGTGTCGTAGATCCCGACTCGAAGCGAGTTCCACCGACTTGCGACTGTCCACGTTTTCATAGAGCGGTGGATGCTTGCCCGTCCAGTGGTGCATCACAGGGAGTCCGAGATACAATCCTTCGTAGCGGAATACAGGAAAATTATAAACATCGGTGCGCCATTCTTCAGGGCGGTTATAAATCGGGGTGAGATAATCGGGGTCCTCAATGAATTTTCGTATCCGTTCTTCCCCGTTCTCCTGATCGATCTGGTCGGCGTGGAAAATGAGTTCCAATCCGCTCCAGTTCTCAAAGTCCTCGCTGGTACTCAAACAGAAACTACGTCCGTAAGGCGACCTACCATCAGGTCCAGCATGCTTAACGGTCGCGATAAACAACCCATTCGCCTCGTCATAACCGAAGTGCGCCTCGTCTGAACTTGGAACAAGTGGCACATCGAGATATGTCCAATGGAGGCAGTCTGGAGAGATTGCGGGTGTCAGTCCGCCGCCTTTTCCCCATCCCATCCCTTTGTAGCGACGTTGTTCGTCAGGGTCGTGGGGGTCGTAGATCGGTCCGAGTGGTACGCCTGTAGGTAAGATGTTGTTCTCTGTGCCAATTGCGGTTCCGCGCCATGTGCGGGCATCGTAATCGTGAAGTCCTAAAGACGGTTTCTCCCAGTTCACACCGTCTTCCGAGGTGGCATAGCAGATAAAACTTTTCCCGCCAATCGGGGCACCGGTCACGTCGAGCTTGACCTCTGGACTGTCTGCCTCTGAACTGGCGTAATAGAGCGTTTTGTAAATTGCTTCATCCGGGACCCACGCCGGGGTTGTCCACATCATAATACCGCAGTTCTCCCAGCGATGTTCAGCCCGAAGCACGACGTTCTTTTCAAATTTTTGTAGTGGGTGTAGTTTCCGGGCGAGGTTGTCGATTTCCTCAATGATATGGTCATCAATGAATAGGGATTTCATTTTGGCACCTCGTGTCAGATGGCATCAGTTGAACAATCCACATGCTACGGTTATAGTAAAGTTTAGAATTAATTAGACATTCCAAAGAGGCGAGGTTTCAAACCTCGCCAGCGAAGGAGAGGTGTTTTTGGTTTTCCAAAGTGCTCTTTTATTTTTCGGTTTTACTATAAAAGGCGGAAGGAAATATGGTGCAAGTCAAAATATAGTCCTATGAGGACGGTATGCTTATTTTTCGTCTGAATCGCGGATGACGCGGATGACACGGATTCCGCGGATTGCGCTGTTGTTTGTCTTCCAAAGTCTCTAACTTGACATGGGCATGTGCAAGGGTCGCGAGCAAAGCTCGCTCCTACAGGGGGAGAAATGAATACCGCTGGCTATATCCAGCCGTCCTCAATCATCAAGGTCAACGGTGATTCCATCTCTTCAAGGGGTAGCTGAATCCGTCGGCGTTTCCGAGACGATTCATAAATCGCCATGAGGAGTTCGTGCGTGGCGTATCCCTGATGACCGCTGGATCGGTGTTCCCGGTTCTCTTCAATGGCAACAATCATGTCCTGCACGGGGTTACTCTCTGGCGGAAGGTCGGGTGACACCCAAATACCACCCGATTCTGCGTTCCGAAAACGGAGCGGTAGTCCACCGGGGGCAGCGAGTTCGATCTCGCCTTCCGTTCCGTAGCAGTGGATATGGTGGTAACCGGGGGCAGTGTCGCTGCCCGATTCAATGATGCCACGAACGTTGTCCTCGAATTTGAAGTAACCGATCGCGAAATCCTCGGAATGCAGATCGTATTTGGTCGGGGTGTCAATACGTTCAATCTGACCGATCACCCAAGCGACGGGACGATCACCGTAGATAAATCGCATGAGATCAACAGTGTGCGTGGCATTGTCCTTCAGGTCACCACCGCCACAAACGGCGTGAATGCGAAAGAGATCTCCGATCGTGCCGTCTGCAATCAGCTGCTTTGCACAGACATACGGCGCATTAAACCGTAACTGGTGGTCAATCGCCAATTTCACGCCGTGCTGTGAACAGGTCTCAAGCATCTCCTGCGCCTGTCCGAGATTCTCTGCCATCGGTTTTTCCGAAAGAATCCCTTTCACACCGCGTTTTGCGGTTTCGATTGCGACCGGGGCATGCAGTATTGGACGGGTACATACGGAAACCAGATCAATATCTTCGGTTTCGAGCATCTCAATGTAATCGGTATACTGCTTTTCGACACCGTATTGTTCGCCGTAAGCTTTCAGTCCCTCTGGGTTAATATCCGCAATCGCGGTCAGAGAAGCCCTCGGTTCGTTCACATACCATCCGGCGTGCATGTGAGAAATTCCACCGCATCCAATTATTGCGACGTTGTAGCTGCTATCCATTGTGGTACCCCTTGTTCCTTTTTTGTTTCCGAATTATTGGTAAATCCTTAGGCACTATCCATCAAGGTATCCGATGACCGCCTCCAACATAGAGCAACTGTCCCGTGAGCCAACGTGCTTGCTCAGAGCAGAGGAAAACTGTGACATCAGCGACATCTTCAGGTCTGCCAACCCTACCTAACGGTGTAGATTTTGCGAGTGCTTCCTCATCATCAGGTAGAATGTAGCCCGTCTGAATCGGTCCAGGTGCGATGACGTTCACCGTAATGCCGTATCTTCCCATTTCACATGCGGCAGAATGACTATAGGATTCAATTGCGTACTTACTTGCGGCATAACTGACATTCAGCGGGTGGCAGCGCGCCGCATCCGTACTGGTATTCACAATGCGTCCGCAGTTGAGTCCATTTCTAAGATATTGTTTCAGATACGCTTGCATCATTAACGCATACGCTCGGGAATTAACAACAAAGTGGGCATCAATGTTTGCAGCGGTTGAGAGGAAAATGCCGCTTCCGTCTGTTGAAGTTTGCTCAGGATCAAATGTCTCCAAGATACAATGCGTGTGATTGTTAATCAATATGTCAACGGGACCGAGTTCTTTCTCGCATACATCAAAAAGTTTTGAGATGTTTGTTTCATCAGCAAGGTCTGCCTCTAAGACGGATATGGTCATACCAGCTTCTTCAAATCGGTTGACCAGATGCGCAATAGGCTTTTGCTGCATGGCTCGGTAGAGGATATCACCACCGACCCCGGTCTCTTCGGCGCGCTTTAATTCTGCTTCGCTGTATTGACATGGAGGACGAAAAAATGATGCAAAAACTTTCACGCCTTGGTTGCCTAACGCTAAAGCGGTTGCAGCACCGATGCCGTGATTGGCACCTGTAATAAGCGCGACTTTTCCCGTTAAGTTCGGATCAATCATCATCTGCCTCTACATCAAAAAAATAGAATTAACGTGAGTTTGATAATAAAACTGCCCTATAGATATAGGTGTTTGCTTGGGTATTTCCCAGGTTGAGCGGTAAATGATCAAAAGATCTTTTTTTCTCCAGAGATTTCCGCTTTTCAATCCCCTATTCCTACAGTTAATATAATGAAACCCAACAAACCAAACATTGCTGGTGTAATAACACGTTGGGTTTCACTCGTGTTTTGGTGGTATTAGATTTTTCAATGAACTTGAAAGTCATTGGCTTTGTCCGATTGCTCAGTAACTTACCGTTCAACCCAACCTACAAGAATCCATTTCTTCTATCGGGCTCACGTTATCTATAAGACACAAACTAAAAGTTTGTGCTACAATTCGGCTTTCTCGTTAAAATCCTATTGAAAAACCTTCAACCAGAAGTGGTATAATCGTGTTTATGTTTCAAAGAAGATAAAACATCATGTAAGTTTGAGATTAAGTAGTCTGGTTGTTCGTCTGCTGTCTTTGGTGTTAACACATCTGATTTTCGGTCAATGAAGACACTGGTCATGCCAGCGCGGTTGGCACCAACGATGTCGTTTTCAACGGTATCACCGACAAACAGAGCCTCTTTCGGAGAAACACCAACACGCTCACAAGCGACTTGAAAAATTTCAACTCTCGGTTTTCTGACACCGATTTCACCGGAAATTGTAAGCGACTGGATCCGTTCACTGAGTCCAAGGTGTCGGACTTTAGAAAGTTGGCTGTCGGTGTGTTCATCGTGTGCACCGTTTGTAATGATGCCGATATGGTATGCACTTAATTCTTCAAGAACGGTGACATCGTCGTAAAGACGTAAACTTGTGAGGTAGCGTGAACAGAAAAAGCCGCTTAATCCTTCCATAACCTTATCTATGGGCAAACCTAACTCTTGAAATAAACACTGGAAGCGTGCGTCTCTCACATCTGCCATAGCGCATTTCCCAGCGTCAAGCTGCTTAAAGAGTTCCCGATGGACAGTTCTCCATGCCTCCGTAAAAGCTTCCTCCGAAACATCTGGATACTGCTCGCGTAAAAGTTGAAACGTTTCTCTTTGTGCAATGCTCCATGCCGCGTCGGAGTCGCAGAGTGTGCCATCCAAATCAAAGAAGACTGCCTTAATCATTTCCGCTGTCACCTCCCAGAAATTCGAGCAAAATTTCCTCGCTGATTGCCCACGCTGCGCCGTGTCCTTCGTTGATAACCTTATAGTGAATCACATCGCCGTTGAGATAACTGAAGATTTCCAAGTTGCCATCAATCCTGCTGGGTCTGGACAACTTCTCTCCGTCGTACCTCATCTGCCTCGCCCAGAGAAAAATGGATTCCTCAGCGTCAACAAAGCCCAACTTCCCGTCCTTGGCAGGAATGTATTTTGAAGTACCACCGTGATAAGGGACCAGATCATCGGTAGTACCTGAAATATTCATCAGACGCTTGCCGGTCATCGGTATGGCAATAGCCTGATAATTGTTATCAGCACCTTTGGCTTTGAAATTCTTCCCGTCGTGTTGATAGACATTCAAGGGGCTGACTGCGCTCACATAATTCCGTAGGTTCGGTAGCTTACTTTCAATCGCCAACTGGTTCACCAAAGCGGCACCATTTGAATTCCCCATGACGCTGAAATTGTCCTTTTGAATGTTGTCATAAGTGGATAGTTTCTTAACGATCGCTTCGATGAATCCGAGATCGTCTGCTTTGGAATGCTCCGACATGATGTTCCAACCCGTCTTGTATCCGTTGGCAAACACCATGACGTATCTGCTTGCCATCGTCGTGTGCCGTCTCATGAATTCATCCATTGCTTTCTTCGCATTGCCACTATGCCCATGTAAAAAAATGAAAACAGGAAACTTTTGCTGATTCGGACGTTCAGGAACACTGACATAATAGAGTCGCTTGAACGCTGTCTCCTGTGACCACGACTGCGTGATATAATATGCTCCAGACTTTAATTGTTTTGCTGCCTCCACGAAAGAAGCGTCACCCACTGTCAAGACAGTGCTTAATATCAACATGAGGCTTTTCACTATATCTTCTCCAAGATCCCGAAAAATTGTAAAAAAGGGTTCACTAAGCGATGCGATCTCTACGCCATCCAAAAGATGTACACAAACCTAAGGAGCACCCACGTCCATGCAACAGCGCAACTACCTAAATATCCAGAATATGTAAACCAATCCAAGTACTGCCCAAATGCCTGCGGCTATTTTCATCACACGGCTTGTCCATCCTGCTTTTGTGAAGTGAAAAGCAATATGATTGAACAGTAACATCAATGCAACCACCAGATTGACGTTGAGGTAGTCGTTAGAACCAAAATTTCTCCACTTAAGCAATTGAAACACGTTGAAGGCAAGCAGGCAGAGAATAATCCCGAGCATGCCATATTTCCAGAAATAGTTTAGCCTAAACCTCCGGACAAGCCCCGTTTTTTCGGATACCTTTTCAAAAGACTCCGGTAGGTCAGGGTTCGTTTCGCGAAGTGTCTGCTGGCGTTCTCGCAGCCTTTCAATTTTTCCCTCAAGTTGCTGCTTCTCAGCATCAGTTAACCGTCTCATAAAAGTTACCACTCTTTCGAGGATTTAAGAGGCATGACAAATGCTAAACATTTTTCATCACGTTCCATCGGCTCGACAGCAAATCCCATAGCGAGTTTGAGATGGTGGTTTTCGGGATGATTTTCACCGCTGACGGATCGCACTTGGTAACAGTCAAATAACTTCGCTTGCTGGATGGTATATTCTTGAAGTGCGGTGCCGATACCGTGTCGACGGTATCCGTCTTTCACGCCAAACGCGAGGATCTTCGCCTCTTTTAGTGTTTTACCGTTTATCTGGATAGGTGGATGGTCGCGGTCGTGGGGACCGATGTCCCACACCACAAACATGAGAAATCCGACGATGGTCTCATCCTGCTTTGCTGCCAGAAAATAGCGTGAAAACTGCTCAAAATACGGGTTAAATGCCCAGCCGTCTTGGTTTAAGTCCTTGACAAGCGTGACAAATTCCTGCCAATCCGAGTGATCGGCTGTGAGTTCTTCGATGGAAAAGTGTCGTTGCCTGTTCATCCACTCGCCCGTTTTCAAACCGGTTCTGTTCAATCTAACGCCAAGGTCATCAGTTTTAAGACATTATCGGATTTTCCGCCTTTTTTAACGATCCGGTGTCCCTTCCCAGTAACGGGTGGGAGCCCTGGTTGGAAAACCGCACCTACCGGACCCTCTTACTGTTCAATCAAACGCAGTTTTTAGGGGACAACCACAAGGGATGTCTCTACTGTGAAACCTTTATTGCTCCCCAAGTGAGTGCCAATTTCTGGGTCGGATCGACAGCAAGTCCTTCCGCTTCGAGATTGTTTTCAATCTCTTCTTGACTGAGACCGCGGTTGTAAAGGCGCAGTTCGTCAAGAATGCCGTGGTAGGGAAGTCCGTCCGATTTTCTGGCACCCATCCAGAAGTTTTCTCCGTTATGTTTGAGGACTCCCTCGAATTTTTTCTCATTATCTACTTCACCATTGACATAAATAATGGCTACAGAACCATCGTAAACACCAGCGACATGATGCCATTTACCCACATCGGGCTGACCTACGCTGTGAAAGGGCCATGTTTCTAAGGCACCGTTCCAGAGATTAAAATCAACCCGAGTTTGGTCTGACCACGCAATTACATAAGAATTATTTCCTGATCTCGATATACCCGCGAAAATCGCCCAACCGGGTTTCTCAGGCTTTATCCACACCTCCAATGTAATCTGATCGCCAATGTCGGTTAAACTCTTATCTGCTCCACAATCTACATGCCCGCCACTAAACTTGAGTGCCTCACCCACTTTACCGTCAACGATCTCGACATTCCCATCCATAGTTCCATCGTTTGCACCGACAATGTCTTTAACCGTTTTCCCTGCGACCGAATCCTTATTGAACGACCAGTAACTTACCAACCCATCGGTAATCGCTTGACGCGCGTGTGTTATGCTTGCAGCCATTAAAACAGTCGCTGTAATGGCTATAACTAATATTTGTCTCAGAGTCCTGTTCATGATTTGATCCTCCTATTTCGGCATATTGCGTGCATTTCGGCAAGATTAAGTCACCTTTTTATAGACATAGCACTCCGCTGGAGCGCGTGCATTTCAACACTTGGAACTCTATAGATATACTACTCCACTGGAGTAGGAAAATCGACTGACACCTCCCCTTGAACATAGAATACTCGTTAGGTAGCAACTTAGGTTAGGTACTAATGAAGATTAAGAATTTAATTGAGTAATGGGCGGTGTTAATTGTCTGAATCAGGATTTACAGGATTCAAGGATTTGCAGGATTATAGACCTTTCTCGATTAACAACTGTTTCTTATAGCATTACCGAAATATTTTAATGCAAGTAGACATAGCACCCCTACGGGGTGTGTTCGCTTGAATACGCCGTTTTCTATTCTCACTGCGAAGCAATATCACCCGTACCGGGTGGGAGAGGTTTCTATAGACATACCCGCCTGTTCCCCTCTCAGTAAGGGGTGGGACCCCGAGTGAAGAAAGAGACTGAAATACCTCGTTGAACATCCAAAATTTGTTAGTAGCAATTTAGGTAAATCAAGTAATTTCATAGAGGTAACAGGTGCGGTTACATGAAGATTAATAAAATATTTCGGTAATTCCATAACCATATCCGGCGTCCCTTCCCAGTAACGGGTGGGAACCCTGGTTAGGAAACCGCACCTACCAGTCTAGGGAAAATAAATATTACCGAATTAAATTCTGATACCTCATCAAACCGCGCCTACCAGTGAAATGCGTAAGTCTGATTCAATTGACTTAACCATCGTATTCGACGACGACATCATCACCGTCAATCTTGACGGGATATGTCGCTACCCGCAAGGTTTCATCAACGAGGCATTGTCCGGTGGCAATGTCAAACGTCCACTGATGCCACGGACAGCGCAGGACCTCGCCTAAACCATCAACAGAGAGTGTCGCGCCTTCAATTGAAGGTGGTGCATCGGCGGCGAATCTACCGCTGAGTTCGCCTGTGCAGAGCGGTCCTCGCCGGTGCGGACAGATGTTACGAATGGCGTAAAATTTGCCATCAACATTAAAGACCCCAATGCCCGCCTTCCCGCGGAACGGGACGATGATTTTGCGGTTCCCGGGTGGAATCTCTGATACTTTTCCAACAACAACACGTGCCATATTTTAATCTTACCTTGCGGAGAAACAACTGATATTCTGTCTCAGGCGTGCTTTTCTTATCTCTGAAGAAATACTCAAGCAAAAACCCCTCCATTTCATTACGGGCTATCCGTTTTGAGGGTATGCTAAGAGAACACCTGCTTAAACGAAAACCTATCTATCGAATGCCGGCTGTCAATCATCATATTTCTAACTTACCTTGTGGAGAAATGACAGCAACTTGAAACTTCAACTGCTTTCCTCATGAGTCGCCTGCGCCGTTGTTGCAGGTCTTCTAACTTACCTTGCGGAGAAATAACACGCAACTAAACTATCAACTGTTTTTCTCATGAGTCGCCTGCGCCGTTGTTGCAGGTCTTCTAACTTACCTTGCGGAGAAATAACAGGAGTTTGAAACTTCAACTGTTTTCCTCATGAGTCGCCTGCGCCGTTGTTGCAGGCTGCGAGTTCGGGATTGGACTCTGGGATCCATTGGTTTCTTCGACATCCAATCGAAGCATATCAAGGGCGTTTTGGGCGAAGATCCGACGGTGTAAGTCTTCTGAGAGTTTGGGGAAAACCGTTACTGGATCGTTCCAGTCGAAATGCGGGAAGTCTGAGCAGAATATTAGGGTTTCATCTGCGTGGAGCATTTCCAACATCTGGTACATCTGTTCCGGTTTCTCAGGTTCGTGCATCGGCTGTGACCCGACTCGGATGTGTTCGCGGAAATACTCACTCGGTAGCCGCTTCAGCCATGGTGTCTGGTCGCGCAGTGCTTTCCAGTCGGTATCCAAATGCCACATTACCGGCACCGCCCACATCTGTTGTGCTTCAATGAGTGCGAACTTGAGGTTGGGAAACTTCTCAAAGACACCTTCACAGATGAGAGATGTTGCGTGTGAACTGGCGACATAAGGTCTGCTCATCCGGGATTCCATGTAGTAGGTGGGATGCCCGACCGGGGTTGGCGTGTTTCGGGTTGCCCCGCCGCCACCGCCGATATGTGACACAACTGGGAGTCCATGTTCTTCACACGCCTCCCATATAGGATGATAGAAGCGGTTGCCAAAGGGACGACTCGTTCCCATCGGCACCATAACAGCAGCAGTGTCCTTCCGGTCTGCGAGCCTGTTAATTTCTTCCACAGCTTGGGGTGGATCGGAGGGTGAAACGAGGATAGCGTTGACAACGCGTTCGTCGCGATCAAGCCAATGCTCGATTGTCCAATCGTTAAAGGCGCGGCATAGCGCAGCTGCCCAGTCCGGGTCAGGTAGCCCAGAATACCCGTAGAATGGCGGCGGTCCAGTAAGCAGACCGACATCAATATTCCAGACATCGAGATGCTCATCTTGGAGGAATTCCAATGTGAAGTTAAAATCTCTGGGGTCACCGCCGGAATTTTTCGGTGTCGATTCGATGGCTTCTTCGACTCTGCCTTTGAGGTCAACACGGTTGCTCCGAATCGGGATGTTCGGATACCCACCGAGATGTAGCCCTTGGTCGAGGAGATGCTCCTGATAGAATTTTGACAGATAAGGCAGCAGTTGCGTAGGGTGGCGAAAGTTGTGGTGAACATCACAATCGACGATAGCGATCCCGTCTTTGGGTTTCGCAGTCCAACCGGGTGCGGTAACAGGGGTTGATCCAATCTGACGCATGCAAACGCCTCCTCTATTAGCCGTCAGCAATCAGCCGTCGGCGATCAGTAAGAATAGTTGTCGATTATCAGTGAGAGGGATATGATAAGCCTAACATCTCAGGACAGTCACAAGAACTGCCTCTACTAATGACGGTAGGTTTCACCGATTAAGTTATTGGCAGCGCGGACGGGACGGAAAAGAGTTTGCCGTTTGGCAGGCATTCCGGCTAACAATTTCGGGTGCGGATCCCAATCGTGCCATTTGCTATTGACGGTATTGTAACAACTGAAAATAGCGAGTCGGTCATTTTCTTCGTTCGTCCACGTGTGGGTGCTATGGGTCAATGCCTCCGTGAAAAAGAGGAGGGACCCAGCAGGACACTCATACGTATCCCAAATTAGAGAATCCTGGCTTCGGATTGTGTCGGGTGCTGTGTAGACGGCTTTATGGCTCGCAGTAATAAACAGGGTGCCTCCCTGCCGATATTTGACAGGATTCAGTTCCCAGACGATGCGAGTTAACCCGCTATAGCCTCTGCCGGGGATACACCGATAGAGGTGCGAGTCGCCGGGGAAACGGAGCATCCCGTTTCCGTTGTGGGGTCCAAAGTTTCCATCGCCCACTGTCCGATAGAACAAACTACAGGATTCCATACGGAAGCCGTAGCATTCTTGGCTTGACAACGCTGGATGTGCGAGAAACTCGTTGAGAAAACCGACGACATTCGGATGGTCAGCAAGGCGTTGCATGGGACCACCGAGCGGAGAGCGTTCATGCTCTGGAATCGACTCCGGTTCGTGGCGAAGTTTATATCCGAACTCTTGCATCTCCGCGAGTTCATCACCTGACAGCACCCCCGGAACCAAAAGCCATCCGCGCATGTCAAAGAGGTATTTCTGTTCTTGTGTCGGTGCGACAACAGGTGTGCCATCGGAGGTTGTTTCCGTGAGTTGTGCGTTATCAATGTCGAGTGCCGTTCCGAGGTTTTTATCAACAATAAACGGTTTGGTGTGATCCGTAACTTGTGCCATTTTTTAAACTATTGCTCCTGGGCTGCCCTCCACTTCGTTTCGGGCAGGTTTTCGATGAAGTTGCGGTGTTTCCGAGGAATTGCAAGCGGCTTAAAGAAAGCGTAATTTACATCTCTGATCTCTACGATTATTCAGTAATCTTGTACTTCCTATGCGGCTTTGGCGCGTTTGAGAGCATCCTCAGAGACGTTAAGTGTCTTCGCGACATCTTCATCGGTGTGCGACATGGACATGAACCAGATATGTCCTTCGGGCAGATATAAACCACCATCCAAAGTCGCCTCGTAGAAGGTTTCCTTAAACCGTTGTTGGCTTTCGTCATCACTGTCGGTACTCAAGCCGAAGTAGGGCATGGGTCCGATGCCACCGATGCGGGCGTTCTCAATACCGAGACGTGCCGTCATCTCTCTGTAGCCATCCAGCAACTTCTGTCCTTGTTTCCACATAAAGGCGACACCGTCCTTCGCCTCGAGTTCCTCGATTGTGGCGATTGCGGCGGCGACGAGCGATACCTCGCCGTGGAAGGTTGCGGCTACCCAGACATCGCCAACTTCATTCATAATATCTTCTCTCCCGACGACGACAGCCGTGGCGAACCCATTCGCGAGTGCTTTTCCGAAAACGGACATATCGGGGGTGACCCCGAAGTACTCCTGAGCACCGCCCAAAGAATAGCGGAACCCAGTTTTGACCTCGTCAAAAATCATCAAAGCACCGTTTGCATTGACGAGTGCCTTTGCCTCTTCGAGATAACCGTCTTTCGGAAGGTCCTGTCCAGAAGGTTCCATAATCAGACACGCGATCTCGTCAGGGTGTGCTTTAAAGAGGTCAGCAAGACCTTCGAGATCGTTGAAATCGACGCTGAGTGTAGCGGCAGCAGCACTTGATAGATGTCCGCGGGCGTGGCTACACCAATCGTGCCAGCCGTGATAACCGGATCGAATGACCTTTTCTCTGCCGGTATATGCGCGAGCGAACTTAATCGCGCCGGTTGTTGCGTCCGATCCGCCAACAAAGTAAGCAACCCTATCCGCCGAAGGGATAATCTGAACCAACTTTTCAGCGAGTTCTACTTCAAGGGTATGTCCGAAATTATAAACATTCCCTCTTTCAACGAGATACTTTGTGACCGTATCAATCACAGTCGGATAGGCGTGCCCAAGGATCATAGGTCCAAATCCCATGAGGTAATCGATATAGTCGTTGCCATCGGCATCCCAGAAATGCGCGCCTTTCGCGCCTGCAATCATAACAGGGCTCGGTGGCTGGCTCTGTTTATGGGGTTGTCCACCGCCGACCAGCGCGGCTTTCGCTCGCTTTTGCCACGCGAGTGATTTTTCAAAACTTCGTCCCATCCTGAAACCTCCAACGTTGGTATATTGTGCGTTAAAATCCGCTCTAATATAATGTATTTTAACATAAAAATGAATTTTGAGAGGAGAATTTCTTGAAAATTGTGAAAATCTATGGAATAATAGTGCTCAACTTACAATTCTTGTAGATAGGGTCTCCACGGAGTCTCATAATAGAAAAAGGGGCGAAAAATGGCAGCACACCTCTTGACAGACGCGCAGATGCGACATTTCATCGTGAACGGTTATGTGACCGTCACCACCACATTATCTGCGCAATTCCACGATGCAATCTATGAAAAGACGGTAACGGTTTTTGACAAGGAAGGCAATCCGGGTAATAATATGATACCGCGGATACCAGAGATCCAGCAAATCCTTGACGATCCGAACGTGAGTGGTGCTCTGACAAGCCTACTTGGCGCTGACTACTACAAGCAGCCACACCGCCATCCGCACTACAATCCGCCGGGTAGCAGTGGGCAGGGGATGCACCAAGATGGCGGGAAACGCTGGTCTCACCATACCCGCAGGCTGTTGGTTTTCTATTACCCACAAGATACACCTATCGAACTCGGTCCAACGGGTGTGGTCCCGACGAGCCACTATTATAGCACACGTGAAGGCGCGGAAATCTCGCCGGAACAACCGATCGTTGGGAAAGCGGGAACGGTTGCTTTCGCAAACTACGACCTGTGGCACCGTGCCATGCCTAACAGCAGCGAGAAGAAACGTTATATGATGAAGTTCCTCTATGCCCGGATGTCAGAACCACAGGAACCGACTTGGGCAAACAAGGAAACAGAGTGGGCAAACGGCATACCTATGGGACGTGCCGAACATCAGGAGATGTTCCGACACCTTTGGGACTGGCATCGAGGAATAGAAGATAGCGACCTGCGCGGGACATCAAACGGTGAATCACTGTCGGGTTTAATCAGTTCTCTCAACAGCACATCGGAATCGACAGGATTGCAGGCGGCTTATGAAATGCCCCGATTCGGCGAGAAGGCAGTGCCTGCATTGGTTCGGTGCTTGCAAGATGAATCGGAGATGACGCGCCGAAATGCTTGTTATTCGCTCAATGCGGTCGGAACCCTTGCCGTTGATGCCTTGCAGGAGGCGTTGAAAGATTCTCGTGAACACGTGCGGGATAAAGCGGCGGAAGCACTCGGTGACTTGGGAAATAAGGCTAAATCCGCGGTGCCTGCGTTGGTGGAAACGTTAGCAGATGCTTCAGGTTCTGTGCGGTCGCATACGATAGAGGCGTTAGGAACAACGGGTCAATCGAGTTCACTTGCTGTTCCCAGTCTTGTGAAAGCGTTAGAGGATTCGCACGAAGGTGCCCGGCGAAACGCGGTATTTTCTTTGGCGAGGATTGGTCAGAACGCGACTGAGGCAGTTGAAGGCTTACAAAATATGCTGTTCGATGAAAACCGTTATGTCCGCGGTGATGCGGTCCACGCGCTGCATCGCATCGGCACACCAGAGGCGAAGGCAGTGCTCCTTCGTTACCTTGAGACGACCCGCTGGTGTCCGCTGACCTCAAAAGAGAGCACGTTTTAGGTGAAGAAGGTTGCTACATAGAACAGGCGAGGTTGGGAAACCTCGCCAGCGATAGGTGTAACATGGGATTCGAGAACGCGAGGCAACGCCTACGTAAAGAATTCCTCGTTATGCGGGCGGACATCGACTTCAAACGTCCACGCACTCCGCTCCTGCTGGACTAAAGCCCAATAGGTATCGGCAATGGCATCGGGTTCAAGGAGCGGTTCATTCTCTGATAGTTTATAGCGTTGTCGCACGCCGGGTGTATCAATAACACCGTCAACGATAACATGGGCGACATGGATGCCGTGAGGACCGACTTCGCGAGCGAGGGCAGATGCTAATCCTCGCGTGGCATACTTCGCACTGCTAAACGCCAACGCACCTGCCCTACCACGGATAGCAGAAGTCGCCCCTGTAAACAGAATGCTCCCGCCCCCCTTCTGAAGCATCCCCGGAACGACCTGTTTTGAACAGAGGAACCCACCGAGCGTGCAGACGCGCCACGCCCCTTCAAACGCTTCGGGTGTGAGGTCTGCGAAACTTCCCCACGCTGCGCTTGCGGCATGGTTCACTAAGATATCGGGATCACCGAGTTCCTCTCGAATGCGAGCGAAACTCTCTGATACCTGCTCAGCGTCAGCAATATCCGTGGGGATAGGAATGGCTGTGCGTCCGGATTTTCCCAATCTCGTGGATAGATTTTTAATGTAGGCGGATGAGCGAGAAAGGAGTGCTACATTACATCCTTCGTTTACAAATTTACGGGCGAGTGCAGCCCCTAAACCGGGCCCCACACCTGCGATGACTGCTATTTTTTCCATATTTTAATTTTTCCTTGCGGTTCGGTCAAGTGGATTCGTGCGTTAGGTGTTTCTTTGCGTATATCCGCCTGCGCCGATGTTGCAGGCTATCGGCTTGGATATAACGAAAACCTTACTTCAATTTTTCCTTGCGGTTCGGTCAAGTGGATTCGTGCGTTAGGTATTTCTTTGCGTATATCCGCCTGCGCCGATGTTGCAGGCTATGGACTTGGATATAACGAAGACCTTTTATCCAAGTTTCCTCCTACAGAAGATTATTCGTGTCTGAGAGCATCAATTGGATGAAGTTTCGCGGCTTTCCATGCGGGATAGGCACCAAAAAAGATCCCTACCAACGCGCTGACAACAAAAGACAATATTCCGTACACCGGCGAGACAACGGTCCGCCATCCCCAAAGCGAAGGCACTATTTCCGCACCGGCTATGCCGACCCCAATCCCAATAATCCCGCCAACGAGTGCCAACGACGTGGATTCAACAAGGAACTGAGCGAGGATATCAGAACGCTGTGCACCAACGGCTTTACGAAGCCCAATCTCTTTCGTCCGCTCGGTCACAGAGACGAGCATAATGTTCATAATACCGATGCCACCAACAAGCAATGATACCACGGCAATCCCTAAAATCATATTAGTGAAGGTTTGGCTCGACTCTTCCAAGGTCTCCATGAATTCTGCTTGGTTCCGAACGTGAAAGTCAAGTTCCTTATTTGGTGCGATTTTGTGTTGCCTCCGAAGCAGTTCCGTCACCTCAGTTTCTGCGGACTCAAGGAGTTTGTCATCATTCGCCTGTATACTGATGCTCGAGAGATAATCCTCCCCGAAAACGCGTTTCATAGCGGTCGAATATGGGATGAAAACTTGATCGTCCGGGTTTCGCCAACCACTCGCGCCCTTCTCCTTCATAACACCTAAGACGCGAAAACCCACATTCTTAATCTTAACGGTTTCGCCGACCGCTTCTGCCGTCTCAAAAAGATTGTCAACAACGGTTTTGCCGAGGACACATACACGTTCGCGGTATCGGATTTCACTGTCTGTAAAAAAGCGCCCCTTTTCAACGGTAAAATTCGCGGTAACAAGGTACTCCGGAGATGTCCCGACGATGGTTGTGTTTACATTTTTATTTCGATATTTCACCTGTGCGCGGCTGCTCACCTCAGGAGTGACATAGCCAAAATTCTGTCCGCGCTCTTGTAACGCCTCCATGTCTGCAACCGTGAGGCTTTTCCGGGCATCGGCAGAGCCGCGCCCTCGAGATCTACTTTGCCCTGGACGAACGGCGAGAATGTTCGCACCGAGTGTCTGAATTCGTTCGGTGATGTCGGCTTTTGCACCTTCTCCAATTGAGGTCGTGGTTATAATCGCGCCGACGCCGATGATAACTCCCAACATCGTCAACATAGATCGGAGTTTATTTGCCATTAGGGCACTTAATGCGTTTGTAAGACTTTCCAAGATACTCATAGCATTTCCTCCTTCGTACCTAACGTCCTCTACCGCCACCGCCAGTCATTCGGCGCATCGTTGAAGCGGGGTTCTGCATCATACGTCGCCGCCAATCTTCACCGCCGCCACCGCGCTCAAAGCCTCCGATTGCGACGACATCACCTTCAGCAAGCCCCGAGACGATTTCGATCTTGTCAAAACTGCTAACCCCTGCTACAATCGGCTGAGGACGACCGGGTTGACCGTCTTCCCCGACCATCCTGACCATTTTCCTGCCGCGCATATCAAGGACGGCTTCGGCTGGTAGGGTGAGAATATCAATTTTATTGACAGCTGAGATTTGGACGCTGGCGTTCATGCCGGGTTTGAGGAACGGTATTTTTGCATCTTCAGTCTCCACTGATTCGGGTTGCGTGGGTGCCTCTTCAGCAGGTGCTTCCGCAAAAAATCCGCCAAAAAGTCCGCCCCAATCGTCATCGCCAGCCTCTTCCGCGCTTGCAACAGGCTGCTCCTGTGTGGGCTGCGTGGGGGCTTCTGTTTCTTGGGAGGTTGGTCTTGACGTTCCACCGTCACCCCCACCTTCTGCCTGACGCTGTTGACGCATAGCCTGGAAACGTTCGCGCTGCTCTTGAGTCATATTCGCCATATCAGGACGTGCCCCACCACCCCATCTTCCGGCACCAGCCCTCATCCCTTGCCGTGTTGCTGAAGCTTCCACATTTTTCAATTCAGAGGTTACCTCAAAGGTTGTCACGTTCTGAATGGACACTCCTTGCGGCGCGATTTTCAAAACTTCCCCCTGGAACGGCGTATCGGGATAGGCTTCGACTGTGATGGTCACAGGTTGTCCTATCTCCACCTTACCGATGTCGGTTTCATCAACCTCTGTTACGACATAAACGGTGTCAAGATCTGCCATGGTGACGAGCGTCTGTCCTTCTTCTGAGGCGAGTGAAGAGAGGCGCGAAGTAATCACCTGTCCTTCTTCGACGAGTTTTTCGAGGATCGTTCCAGAGATGGGTGCCTTGATGATCGTATCATCGTATTCAATTTGACGGAGTTCCAGCTGCGTTTCACTGCGCGTGACCGATGAGCGTGCAGTCTCCAGATCACGTTGTTTACGCTCAATCTGTTTCTGGTTTGCCTGTGCGAGTTTCAAAGCCTCTTCAGCCTGTACAATCCGTTGCTGCTGAAGTTCAATATCCATGTCTCGTGTGGCTTCAGATTCTATTCTTTCTTCAGCGATTTCAAGGTTGAATTCCGCCTTTCTAATATCGGCTTGTCCCAATTCGAGTTCAGCTTCAGTCGCGGGTCTCTCAACCAGTTTCAGGTTTTCTTCAGCAGACCGATGCCGTGCCTGTGCCGATTTAAGTTGCGCCTGTGAAGATTCCAATGCCGCTTGTGAGATGAGTTCTTTTTCGTAAAGCGTGTTATTCCTTTTATGCTCCGCTGCTATTAACTCTAAATTTGCCTTTTCCTGCTCCAGGGAGGATTTCGCGCGCTGCCTATTTTCATCTCGAACCTCATCAGAGGTTAGTAACTTATACCGAATTTTGGAGATATTGAGACTATTTTCGGCATCCAACACACCGCGTCTATTCGCTATCTTCTCAATGCGAATCGCTTCCTCGATCTGGACGAGCCGTTGCCTCGCTTCAGCGAGAGACTCCTCCGACTGACGAATCTGGATTGCCGACTGCTCCTTCTGGAGTTCAAAGTCAATTTCTGCCTGTTGTAAACGCGCTTGCGCGGTTCTCAGATCTGCCTGCGCTTGCTCTAAACTAATTTGGACGTAAGTCGTTTCAATCACGGCGATGATCTCATCCTTCTCGACGTAATCACCGGCGTCAATCCTGAGTTCCAGAATCTTTCCGCTGGCTTTGGAACTGACCTTAACAATATTTAACGGCTTGATAGTGCCTGTCGCGTCAATTGTTACGGCAATGTCCCCGCGTTCAACCGCTGCAGTTTTTACTTCAGGCGTTTCAGCATTATTATTTCCATCTGAGTTTGTAAAGACGATGCGTCCGACGGCAACAGCGGCTACCACCAATACCACCGCCCCGACAATCGCAATAATTTTCCATTTTCCTAATCCTAACATGGAGACTTCCTCCTGACCTTAATCAGCGTGAAAAGGTATAATATGTCCTTCCGTGCCACTCTCGTTCGCTAAGAAGTGTTTAAGTTAGTCAAATCCACACGAGAAAGGTTCGGCTTTTTGGTGTATTTGACTTCTACAGTCGTGGCATATCAATGGCACTATCCCTGCGTTCATGCATATTTTTCTCCATCGCTTCAGGATAGCGATCCGGCAGATGCGAGACCTCATTGAGTTTTTGGAGTGCTTCGCCTTCAAGCCGCCATCCAGCTGCACCGAGGTTATCGCGCAAATGTCCTGTGTGCCTTGCCCCTACAATCACCGAAGTCATTGCCCGCTGTTCAAGCACCCACCGCAGTGCGACCTGTGCGGGACTACGTCCAAGCGTATCAGAAACGTCAAAGAGTGCCTGCAACGTTTCATCAGCGTTTTCTGCGAAATAGCGTTCTGGGTATGCCCACCCTTCAGCGGATCGCGTCCCGCCTTGCGTGCGTTCGCCCGGCTTGTATTTACCAGAGAGGAATCCACCCGCTAATGGGCTCCATACGACAACACCGAGTCCCTTGAGGTCACAAAGCGGCACGATCTCCTGCTCTATATCTCGGACAACGAGACTGTATTGCGGTTGATAGCATGCAAAGCGTGTCCAATTGTTTGTATCACTGAGCCATAACGCTTCCGACAATCGCCATGCTTGATAGTTACTACACGCCGTATATCGGACTTTCCCCTGCTGAACGAGATCGTCTAAGGCACGGAGCATCTCCTCTAACGGCGTTTGCGAATCAACGTGGTGTATATAGTAGATGTCTACGTAGTCCATCTGGAGACGTTTGAGACTATCGTCAATTGCCTGCATGATATGCACGCGAGACATCCCGGAATCGTTGGGACCGGTGCCCATCGGATTGAAAAACTTCGTCGCGATGACGGCATCGCGACGTCTGCCCTTGAGTGCTTTGCCGAGGAGGACTTCGGATTCGCCTTCGGCATAAGAGTTTGCGGTGTCAAAAAAATTGACACCGGCATCCAGGGCGAGATCCACCATGCGATTTGTTTCCGCCTCGTCAGCTCCATGACCAAAGGTCATCGTCCCTAAACAGATTTCGGACACCTTAATTCCGCTTTTTCCCAATCGTCTATATTCCACGTTTTTCCTCCGTCCAGTTAGATACTATCTTCTTGAAGAATCAGATACCTTTCACCGGAATCGTCCGTCCTTGATTCATGTTTCCAATCAACAAATCCTAAACTTTCATAGAGTCGCGCGGCGGCTTCATTTTTTCTCTCATGGCTCGTTGCGATCCGCTCGACTTCCGGATGTAATTTCAATCTTCGTATCACCTCAATCATAGCGGCTCTGCCATACCCTCGCCTCTGAAACTTTTCGTCTATCATCAGACGTAAGATGAAGCCGACCGTGTCAATAAGCTCATACATTACGAATCCTACCATAGATGGATTCGCTTGATAATGGGCATCTGCGTCGTAGATGCCGAAAGGATGATATGTTGTACTGACAGCCGCCTGGGCAAGGGATTGCACATTGGAAGCAATGAATCCTGTTTGATGATCAGCTACCTTTAGGGAAATACATTCGTCAAGATTCTCCGGCGTGATGGGTCTGAGGGATACCTTCGCCATTTAGCCCCCTTTTTTACGACTTTAGCTTTTACTAAACAGCAACGGTCTCGCCTTCTGAACGGAGTCCCGCTTCGTAGACTTTCATCACTTCCAGTGCGAACTCAAGCGATCCCTGTTTTGCTGGCTTGCCCTCCAGAATGCAGTCACAAAAATATCGCATCTCTTGATAGAAGCCTTGTATGAAAAGTCCTTTGTTTTCAAGGGTGCCGAGACTGTTTTGCGGCTCCCAGACGATAGCACCGCTGTCAAAGCCTTCAGGAACATAACTGGTGCTACCGCTGTAATTGAAGGACATGCCGCGTTGCAATAAAACCCGTGTGCTGTTCCGAATTTCGGCGTGGCATCCGTCACCAAAAAATTGATAAAGTTCAGAAGGTTGTCCATGTCTCGCACCATCAGCAAGATGAAAATTTCCGAGTGCCCCGCTTTCGTATTCCATGATACACACGCCACCGCCCCGTTGTCCTCGGCGGACAGTCACAGCTGAAACCTTTCCACCCACTGCCACGAACAGAGACAGCGGATGGCAACCGTTCTGGAGCCAATTCGTATGCTCTCTCTCACGCAACACACGCTTCCCATCTTCCGCAATCGTCATCGGATAGACTCCCAAAATGCTTCGCAAGGGACCGTACTCATCCGTCGCGAAGATCTCGATAATCTTCTGCGTGGCAGGCATGAACGCCTTTTTGAACCCGACAACGACGACACGATCCTTTCGATGCCGAATCATCTCTGAGACTTCGGCGGCAAACATTCCGGGCGGTTTTTCCATCCAGACATGCATACCGGCGTCTAACGCTTCACAGGCCAATTCAGGGTGCAAACGTGGCGGTGCACAGAGAAAGATTGCGTCCAATTCTTCGTTGCGGAACATTTCTGCCATGCTCGGATAGCATGCTTGAACGCCGTATTGTTCGGCTGTGATGCGGGCGCGGTCGATATCAAGGTCACACAATGCTTTAAGCCGAATCGGGAGAAACGTTAACGTCGGCAGAACATTGCGGTAGCCGTGTGAACCGACCCCGACGACAGCGACGTTCAGTCTTTTCTCAAATTCTCTCTGATAACTCATACTTTTAATTTACCTTGCGTTTTTTTAATTTTACCTTGCGGAGGAACAACGTGCGTTTCGGCTTTGAAGGACGTTCCTTATATCCGCCTGCGCCGTTGTTGCAGGCTACGGGTCTGGTAGAAAGTTGAAAGAGAATTCTCCTCACTTCCCAACTTGGAAACTCTCATCGCCGTTTGATGAATCCCTTGAATTCACTGAAAACCTGTGCGTCATGAAATGGAGCGCAGCAGAGAGACTCAGAAATTAAAAACTTTCGGTTAAGGCACAGGGGTTACGGAAGCACGTCGTCAAGGAAGGCATCCAAATCGTCTTTCATCTTACGCAGCTCTGCTTGGTCAATATACATCATGTGTCCTGCTTGATAGTAAGCCACCGTGATGTTACCTTGTAGAGCTTCATCAAGCCCCAAGTGGCTGAAGGTATACTCTGATGCGAGAAACGGTGTTGCTAAGTCGTAATAACCGTTCGCAACAAAGACTTTCAAGGCAGGATTCATGGTCATCGCGGCGCGGAGTGTATCGGCAACGTTGACGTATTCGTTCTGATGGCCGCTGTAGTCCCACGGATGGACACGTCGGCTCAAGATTTCATAGGGTAGGTCGGACGCAAATTCCAATTCATCTCGGACATAGGCGTTGAGAGCGGCAGTATACGCGCCTTGCACGACTGCGGAACTCGGATCGTATTCGTAAGTTTCGCCTGCGGAATCCCTATCAATGCCTTTATATCGGCTATCAAAACGTCCAATCGTGCGCCCTTCGTCCCGGAGCAATTCCTTGCAAAACCGCATAATGTTAATCCGTATGTCCGTCCGCTCAAGGTATTCCGGTGTAAGTCCAGTATACTTTGTGAGTTGTTGAACGATGTTCGCACGCTGATCTGCAGTTATGCTACTTCCCTGCATCAAAGCGACAGTGTAATCCTCCATCGCGAAGGCTCTCACCTCATCAATGAACGCATCAAATTCGCTATCAATATCATTTAATTTATCATGATAACGTGCAGTCGCCGCATAGGTGGGTAGATAGAGGATATACGGGAGATCGTTGCCGGGTGCGAATCGGATCGTCTGGAAGTTAAGCACGACCGAAACAAGCATGATAGCGTTGAGATAGGTGCCGTGCCGTCCTTGAAGATATCCCGCCAGTCCGCCAGCCCGCGTTGTTCCATAACTTTCGCCGATGAGGAGTTTGGGGGACCCCCAGCGTTTGTAGCGTCCCAAATAGAGGAGAATAAAATCGCCAACCGATTCAATATCGCGCTTGAAGCCGTGGAACTGTTTCGCCTCTTCACCCGGGACGGCTCTACTGAACCCAGTGCTAACGGGATCGATGAAAACGAGATCCGTTTTGTCTAAAATAGAACATTCATTATCGGCCAATTGATACGGTGGATGCGGCAATTCACCATCTTCATCGGGTTTGACACATCGCGGTCCCAGTACTCCTAAATGTAACCAGACGGATGAAGATCCGGGACCGCCGTTGAAGGAGAACGTTATGGGACGTTTAGATGTATCCTCTACATCGTCCCGTGTATAGGCAATAAAGAAAACGGAGGCTTTCGGCTTTTCGCCTTCCTTATCGATCTCCTCTTTCAGGACGAGCGTCCCCGCTGTGGCAGTGTAACGGATCTCTTCACCATTGATCGTAACACTGTGATGTGTAACCGAGAGTTTATCTTCAGGGATATCGGGGTTTTTCTGGTCATCCTTCGTTTCTTCAGATTCTTTTCTTTCTTCTTGGCTCATATTGCTGCCTCTCTGCTTTTTTGATTGGTAAGGATTGAGTATATTGCCTTATTGAACGCATTATAGCATATTTTGAAAAACAGGTATGATAAAAATCGTGGAGATGTAAATGAGCGAGGTTACATGAAGGTTAAGAATTTAATCGGGTAATTTTACCGATGCTCGGTGCGGTTAGGAATGCAGATCGCATGAATCAACGCCGAGTGCGCGTGTGGCACTCGGCGGGGCGAGAAAACAGCGTCGAGATTCGGAGATCCCTCCTACAAGATATAAACGCGACACCAAGTTGGGCAAAGAATTTGACATTAAGAAAAAATATGCTAAACTTTAGACAAAGGAGTAATACAATGAAGAAACCGATCCGCTTAGGACTGATTGGCTGTGGCGGCATCGTGCAAAACACGCATGCTCGTGCCTATCGTTCCGTTCCAGATACTGTCAAGGTTACTGCCCTCGCCGATATTGTTCCTGAAAATTTGCAAAAGATTGGTGACATGTTCAGCGTGCCTACAGGAAACCGATACACAGATTATCGAGAAATGCTGGAGCACGCAACAATTGACGTGGTGACGGTTGCCACACCGCACTCATTTCACGCCGAGCAGGTAATAGAAGCGGCAAATGCAGGTGTTGCGATCATCTCTGAAAAACCGATGGCGACGACGTTAGAAGAGGCGGATAGAATTCTGGAGGCGGTCCGTGGGAATCGCGTCCCTTACACAGTGGTGCATAACTATCTCTTTACTGCTGGGATGCGAGCGGCAATGACAGAACTGGTTGCTCTGGGAGAATCGCATTTCGGACGAAGCGTCGGCATGGGATTGAAGCCGACAGATTTCTCGGCTGATCATCCGACCGCTGCGTTCGCTTGGCGTGCGAGCAGAGCGAAAGGGGGTGGATGCATCATCGACACGAGTTATCACGAGATCTATGCGGTCTGTACGCTGATGCGATCGCCAGTGCGTTATGTTGAAGCACGGGTGAAAACGATGCAGCTTGACATTGATGTTGACGATATGGCGATGTTGTTGTGCGAACATGAAAATGGTGCTGTTACGACGGTTTCAGGAGCATGGTGCGTGCCCGGCACGGATTCCGGCTGGTGCGAGATGCATGCAGAAAACGGCTCACTGCGAGTCCAGCACCGCCAAAATGTGAAGGACGCACTTCGACGTTTCACAAGAGCAGAAGGCTGGAAGGAAATAAACCTCCCCACATTCAACGAGGCTGAGCAGAACGATGCCAGTGGTCATGTTCGATACTTCACAGAGACCTTCAACGCTCTTGCTGCGGACACAGCACTACCAGTGCCTGCGGAGAAAGCGTATCACAATCTCGCGATTATCGAAGCCGCACGGAAAGCGACAACGGAACGCCGCGCCATTGAAATACTGGTGCCGTAGAGGTATTTGGTCTTTTCAAAAAGGAGTAGAAATGAAAAGAGGTCTGCTACTTCACATTCTGATCGTCCTGATGTTCGGACTCAGTTTAAACGTCTCGATGCCCTGCTTCGCACAGCAGAACACAATAATTTTTGCCGCCAAAGCGGATGCAGAATTTGATGCCGAAGAGGATATAAATACAACATTTTGGCTTGCTGCTGGGGGGATTTTAGGAGTGGTGGGTAATCTTCCGCTTGGTGTTGTTGCTATGGGTGGGGCTTATGTCTACCAGCCTATTCCGTCTGCTGAGCGACTTCTCGGCAAACCCGCGGACTATGTGAGTATCTATACCGATGCCTATAAAGCGCGAGCGCGAAGGCTACAACTGGAGGCTGCTGGGAAAGGGGCACTCGGCGGGTCGGCGGCGTTCTGTTTATTAGGGATGGTGCTTAATATAAAGCCGTGGGCAGACTGGGTTTTCTGGTAGCACAGTGGGGCAGGCACAAGACCTGCCCCTACAGGTGTTGCAGGTATTATCCACGTAAGAGGTGTCGCAAGGCGTTTGCGATAATATCCTCTTCACCTGCATTGAGGGTGTAGGCATTAATCACAATGGTTTCTTTACCATGCGTGTTCACCTTGATACGGGGGGTACCAGCATCCAATTCGTGTGCAACCTGCGTAGCATCCTTTCCACTAATAGCAGTATCAAAGGTAACATGCAGATTTGACAGCGTATGACTTTTTTCTTGGTAGTGGACTTCACACGATACACCATCGAGATTCTCAAGCCCTTCTGCGAGGACAGCATATCTCCCATCCTGTTCCTTTGACCGCGACTCATGGTTCGTTGACAACCAGATGTCGATAGCAGTCACCAACCCGATAATCTCTTGCCGGTCCACTTTCATACCACGTCCAACGGGTCTCGGTCCAATGAAACCGTGTGTTCGTACTGTTTCAATGAGATCCTTTTTGCCACAAACGAACCCAGTAGAGTGAGGGGCATTGAAATACTTGCCACCGAAACAGACCAGGTCGGCGCATTGGGCATTCCGTCGAAAATAATCGAGCGGATAGATTTGGGCGGCTGCATCGGCGATCACCGGAAGATTGTGTGAGTGGGCGATCTCAATCGCATCTGCTAAGGACACCCCTTTTTTATGTTCGGCTTGAATCAGATATGCAACCGCTGCTGTGTTTTCCCCGATAGCGGCTTCTAACGCCCCAGTTGTGCAACGGTCATCATCGCCTACGTAAATAAGTTTACTCCCCGGAATCGTAAACGCTCGGTCATAGGTGTAGTGTTGCATTCTCTGAAAAACGATTTCGTCCTTGAGTCCAGTGGTATCTGGAAGTTGCGCGCATTTGTCAGGGTCGTTTCCGGTCATAACTGCTGCTGATGCCAAAACGAGAGCGGCATAGCATCCAGCAGTGACATACGCGTCTTCAACTCCCAACTGTTCAGCGATGAATTGTCCCGATTTTTCGAGCAATTCCTCCATTTCGACGTAACTTTCATCCGCTTGGCGCATTGCGTCTCGGACGGTTGCCGAAGGTGTGGATCCGCCTCGGACGGTCTGGTTGCCTGTCGCATTAATGACGGGTCGTGCGCCGAGTTTTTTGTAGATGTTTCCCCAACCTGTATTCGCCATGAGATAGCCTCCTTGCGTAGGGTCTCCATAACTCGAATGAGAAGCGTTAACGGTTTCGGATATAAATCTAAACTTACTCTAATAGGAAACGCAAGATTTGTCAATGAAGTTTCTTTCGTGTCGAGACTTAGAGGATCGTCAATTCGTCTTCTTCGCCACTCTCTTCGAGAACCGTCGCTAATTCCGCAGCGACGGACCCGAAAGCTTCGGATTGCGGGGATTCCGGATGCCCAGCGACAATCGGGACACCGATGTCACCCGCAGTGCAGACTTCAGCATCAAGTGGGATTTGCCCCAAGAACGCAACACTGAAGCGTTCACTGGTGTTTTTACCGCCATCCGCCCTAAAGATTTCTGTTTTCTCGTTGCAGTGCGGACAGAGGAAGTAACTCATGTTTTCAATGATACCGAGGATAGGGACACCGAGACGTTCAAACATGGCAACGCCGCGCCGGACATCGGCAAGGGCAACATCCTGTGGTGTCGTGACAATGAGCGCGCCCGTAAGCGGAAGTGCCTGCGTTAGAGAGAGCGCGACATCACCTGTGCCGGGTGGAAGGTCAATGATGAGATAATCGAGTTCACCCCAGTCTACATCGCTGAGAAGTTGGCGGATGGCACCGTGTAACATCGGTCCCCGCCAGATCATCGCCTGCTCTTCTGGCACCATAAACCCAATCGACATAAGTTTAATGTCGTGACGAACGAGCGGAATAATCTTACGTTCTGGACTGGTTTTCGGTTGTTCTTGGATACCCATCATTGTTGGGATACTGGGACCGTAGGCATCTGCATCCAGCAAGCCGACTGTGCTACCCGTAGTCGCCAAGGAAATCGCGAGATTGGTAGCGACAGTAGACTTTCCGACACCCCCTTTTCCGCTGGCGACCGCTATTTTATACTTGATATTCGGTAATGTGATGTTTTGTTGCTGGGGTTGTTGTTGCTGGGGAGATGCGGGTTGTCTGGGTTGCCGTCCAGAAATCTGTGAACCTGTAATTACCTGCAGATCGGGATGTGCTTTCGTTGCAGAACTTGAGGGTGAGTCTGGCTTTTTTTTCTCGCCTTTTTTTAGAAATCTCATTCGATTCTCCTATAGACTTGTTTATTGGATATTCAGAAGGTGTTGGGGCGATGTGAAGAATAGCGTAACATCAACACTGCTTTATATGACGCTATAACTCAAAATAGTTTAACATTTTTTCCGATAATTTTGTATAATACGTATACAAAAAAGTGCTTGATCCGACCAAGTTTCCATATTTATAGTAAAGTTAAGAATCACTTAGATACTCCAAAGCGGCATTGAAAACTGCCTACACATTTTTAGGTTTTACTATAATTCGGAAAATAGAGAATTATCACTCTCATGAATCGTTATGAATCTCGCGCACCGCTCTATTGTAAAGGAGTTTTTTATGAACATTCTGATGTTACGCCATTCCGCCGGCTTTGAGCACACTTATTTACCCGATGCGGAAGTCGCATTGAAGGAGATTGGTGCAGCAAACGGTTGGAACGTCACCACAACACACCGATGCGACCGAATCACCGCTGAAAACCTCGAAAACCAAGATATTCTCGCATTCGCAACGACAGGGAACCTCCCGTTTGATGATGCTCAAAAAGATGCACTGTTGAGCTTCGTGCGGAACGGCAAAGCATTCTTTGGCATCCACAACGCAACAGATACCTGCTACGACTGGCCCGAATACGGAGAGATGCTCGGCGGCTATTTCGCGGGACACCCGTGGCATCAAGAAGTAAACGTGATCGTGGAAGACGGGAACCATCCAGCAACGCGTATGCTCGGCAGTAGTTTCAAAGTCGTTGACGAAATCTACACGTTCAAAGATTGGGATCGTTCTAAAACACGGGTCCTGATGCGTTTGGACAATAATTCTATTGATGTCTCCCGCGGTAACCGTGAGGATCACGATTACGCACTCGGTTGGTGCCATACTTACGGCAAAGGGCGCGTGATGTATACGGCACTCGGACACCCCGATGCGCTTTGGCGTGAAGAATGGTTCCACGAACACATCATAGGATGTCTTAAATGGGCGGGCGGGTTAGAAGATTAGTCAGCCGTCAGCGGTCAGCAATCAGCGATCAGAGTATTAGACATCAACCATTAACGCGTAGGTTGAGTTGAACGAAATTGATACCCAAATACACCTCAACCATAATATAAGTATGCCATCAAGGACACAGTGAAATCCAACTTTATACTGTGAGATTCCCGCTGCTTTGACACGAAATATGTTGGGTTTCACTGCGTATCTCTGTCCTAAGGTTTTATAGGTCCGGCACTGGTGGTTTTGATAGGTTATTCTTCAATACTACCGGTTCAACCCAACCTACGATGAAATTTTTATCTTAAGTGGGTCAACTCGATATAACACCAGTGGCTCGTAGAAGCGTTTCCTGCACCAACAACTCATGTGATACGGGACGGTCAGGGGGCTGTGTTCCTGCGATGGTCGCTAAAAACGCGTCAAGCTCGAGTTCATAGGTGCGCTGACGGCTTTCGCCATCTATCTCAACAACCTGTTCGCCCTGCGAATACCCTCCCTTTGCTTCCTCTAAGCAGAGTCGAACCTTCAATCCGGGTTCAAACGGTTCAACGATGATAGCACTCCCCTTGGTACCGTATACCTCAAATCGACGTGCAACGGGTCTCGGTTCCAACGCGGAAATCGAGATAAATGCTACCGCTTTCTCAAATTCATAGACAGTTAGGGTATTATCTTTGAAAGGTTCGACTGAATCGGCATCGTTTCGGAGGAAAGAGGTTACCTTTTCCGGTCGTCCGAGGAGCCAAAGCACTTGATCGAGTACATGTCCACCCAAATCAAAAAAGATACCACCGATGTGTTGGCTAATGCGCGTGCGCGCTTCGTGAGAAATATTGGTTGACATGTGGGCGCGAACCGAAAAGACATCCCCTAAGAATCCAGATTTCGCCCACTCCGCAACCTGTTTAAAGGCGGAGTGATACCGCAGCATATATCCCATCTGTACGTGTAGGGACTCTTCCTGGGCGGTATCAATGACGCGTTGCCACTGCTCCCAGTTCTCACCAGCGGGTTTGTCGTACCAAACGTGTTTGCCAGCATTCACAATCTGCTCCGTTTGATCCAAACTTTCGGCGTTGTTCCCTTCAGAAGCGACCGCTACGATCGTATCGTCGTCCAACATCTCTGCAGCATCCGCAAACCAGTGAACATCCGCAAACGTCCCCCCGTTCGCTTGAAGTTTTCCGCGTTGTTGCGCGTCGGGTTCAAATACACCTGCGACTTCAACGTCAGGATTGATGAGCATTGCCTGCAATTTTCCGCGTGCGTGCCCGTGTTTGGTTCCGTATTGTGCCATCCGTATTTTCGCCATAGTTCCTCTCCAAAATCCGAAATTTGCAACGTAGTGCTATCTGGCTATTATACGAACACGAAATCGAATGTCAAGGAATATTTATGGAATGGCAATCAGCGGTCAGCAGTCGGCAGTCAGCGGTCAGCAATCAGCGGTCAGCAATCGGCAGGATAACCTATAGGTCAGGGGCATTTATTTATTTTTACACGATTTATTCTGGCTTACAAAGCTCTATCACACTCTATTTGACCAAAGCGTTAATTCATGTCAACGAAAATTAAAACAGGAATGGAAAACTGAATGACTCTGCATTTGTGTTAGGCATTGGTTGATTTTTCTTACTCAGTATGTTTCAATATTGTTTGTTAGACGTAGAGTTTTCTATTACCACGCCATTATTTTATGCGAAACGTCTCCGACCGGTGGTATTGATTTCAATAATCTGACGGGTTACGTCAATGAACCCCGATTCTGGAGCATGGAATTAGTGCAGCGTTTTTGAATGATAGCAAAATTTGACAAAAAAGCACACCCCTCTTAGAATAGAGAAAAAATGAAAGTAGGACAGAGAATGAAAATTGCAATATGCAACGAAATGTTTGAAGATTGGAAAATCGAAGATGTTTTTACCTATACCGCTGAACTCGGCTACGAGGCGGTTGAGATTGCTCCGTTTACTTTAGCAGATTCGGTTTTAGATATCAGTGAGACCGAACGGACACGTATCCGTAAGGCAGCAGAAAACGCGAAGATAGAGATTGCTGGGCTTCATTGGCTACTCGTCTCACCTCCGGGACTGTATATTAACCACCCAGACGCAAATATTCGGGAAGAAACACGGGACTATTTCCTGGCGTTGATTAATTTATGTGCCGACTTAGATGGCAAAGTCATGGTAATCGGTTCACCGCAACAACGAAATGTGATGGACCCGCTCTCGTTTGAAGAGGCTTGGGAATACGCACGGTCAACGTTTTCAGAGGGTGCCGAACTGGCAGGCGAAAGAGACGTGATGCTCTGTATGGAACCCTTGTCGAGTGACCAGACGAACTTCATCACGAATCCCGACACAGCGGTCGAGATGGTGAAGGATGTCAATCACCCAAATTTCCAGATGATTTTGGATGTGTGCAGCACGGCGAAAGAAGGGCTGGATATGCCAACACAGATCCGTAACCACGCGCCATACGTCGCACATTTCCATTCTAACGACGACAACGGCTATCTACCCGGTTCTGGCAACGTAGATTACCCACCGATCATTGAAGCTTTAAAAGAAGTTAATTACGATGGCTACGTTTCAACAGAGGTTTTCGACTTCAACCCGGATCCGCAGACAATCGCGAAACGGAGCATCGAGTTTGTGAAGTCGCTGCTGTAGGAGAGAACGATGAACAAGACTATCCATGACTGCTATGAGGCGTATACCACCCTCAGAAACGAAATGGGACGATGGCTGAAACAGAGCATGCTGCTCGATCCACCAGGTCCGAACGATGGCGGTGAGGACGAGGCGAACTATGCACTCGCATGGTTTCCGCACTATTTAATCACAGGTGATGCGACCGTTCTACAACACTTTGATACACTGAAGGCGGCTCTGCACGGTTGGGTGAAACGTGATTGCCTGCACGGATACGAACCGAAGGCGGAGGCACATCATGGACCGGAACCGTTTCTCCTTTTCCTGCCGCGTTACATTGGTCTGGTGCCGGAGGATACGGAAGCGACCTCTCTCTTGACGGATGCGGCAGAACACATCGGGAATTGGGTACCAGAGATCCCGCCTTGGTATGACTATGAGCGCGACACGTTCATCGGGTACAACATCGGCAGCCGAGATGTGACGAACGATGAAAAGGACGCGTATGAAATGGCGGAACATTTTCGATTCATTCATATCGCGATTGCGGCGTATCGTGTGACGGGTGAAGAACGCTACCTGACGTGGGCACTACGATATGGAAGGAAACGCGCCGAGCGGCTTGCTGCGGCACCAGATCCGATGCCGATGCTTTGGACGCTTGACGGAGAGGGGCTGGATGAAGCTGCGGTCAATGAGAAGAATCTACAGCGTCTCGTCGCAAGCACGCACCACATCCTTGGTGACCCGCTTGCCGGTATTGAGGTATTGTTGGCTTCTGGTGCCATCTACGCATTGGGTGACCTCTATCTGCTCTCAGGAGAAGAAATTTTCAAAACAGCGGCAAAACGGATTGTAGAACCGTTAGTGACATCGTTGAGCGATCCGTTTAACGACCCAGCGGCGGCGGCACTCAGCTACTACCGTTGGACCTTTGGGGATACTGGATTCGACGAGGAGATCCGTACCGAATTAGCGGAACTTCCTGATGAATCACCAGAACTACTGGCGTTGATTTTCCCGCAAGAGACACGTCGTCGGGAACCGGGTGTTGGCAAACGGGCGGATATGGCGTATTGGGGAGAATGGTCGGACGATGGATCCGTGCAACCGATTCAGGAACCGTCAACCGCCACGCTAACGCTTGCCTATCAAGTAACAGGCGAGATTGCTTACGCCATGCGGGCATTGCGAAGTGCTGCGACGCGTTTAAATATTGCGAGACGTGTGCTACGCGGCGGAAGGGAACACGCTGATATGGGAGGCGCGGTGTGCTCAGTTGCGGCTGGACATGGACGGAATTGGGGACAAGGCGCGGTCACAGCGTGCTATGGTCCTCTGCTTCTCGGCACGCGTGAAGTTCAGAGTGAAGTCACACAACTCCTGGAGGTTCGACAGGGGAACAGACAAAACCATCCGCCGATGCTTCTCTCTTTGGTGCGACCTATTCTCGGAACAGAAAAGAACACAGAGATAGTGTTCTACAATGGCGGGGATACACCGCTGACATTTTCATGGCGATTGCAAAGCGACGAAGCGACTGCGTGGGAAACAACGACACTTGCTGCTGGCGAAATGAAACGGGATTCGGTCTAATCTCGTGAAGTTCTTAATTCCGAAAATTCTGAGCAATAAGCGTCAAATCGAGAATATTAACAAGGTCATCGCCATTTACATCGGCATTCGGATCCGCCTGCCCAAAACGAGAAGCGACAAAGACGAGGTCCAAGATATTCACAATGCTATCGTCATTCACGTCGTAAGGCATCTCGGTCGCGAGCAGATTTGAACGGACCAATTCAAAGACAATATCCTGATCTGTTTCAAATTTAACAGGTCCGAAATTTGGTGCGAGCCACTGATAGGAGGTTGAACGACTCGTACCTAAGGCAACAGTAGTTCTCGTGCGCACTCGAATCTTTAAACAGTTTTCAAATGTTCCCGCCGGTGTGACAACATCCTCAACAGCGACAACCTCATTCACACTGGAGACCGAAGCAGCACCGACTATATTGACCTCCGTTTTCCCTTGTGTTTCCCATATTTCACCGAGTTGAAGCATCGGGGGGAAAAATATGGTCGGTGGTGAAAATTCCACACGCGCCACTCCGAAGGTGTCCCCAAGTTCGGCGACAATTCTGTGGAGTTTCATACCTGCTTCGTCCACCTGAAAGAGGAAAGTGCTCGTTCTGACGGTGCTCGTGCCTAATACCTCTGTTGTGATCTCAAGGATACGGACCTGTTCACCGTTGACAGGTTCATCAACCGCTTGAATTGTGTAAGTGGTACGTTCCGCACCGTCTTCGCTCTCCAATACCCACGTATTCCCAATATCAGCAGGGTAATAATTCTGAGCATCGGTTATGCTGGTGAAAGCACAGAGTAGGATAATAAGTAGGACGACATTTCTGACCATTTGATTCCCCTTTGTCAAAGTTGATGCGGTTACAATGATTATACCACTTAAAATAGCGAAGTGTCAAAAAAAACGCCCTGATGAAAACACCAAGGCGTTTGAGTGAATAATGTTCGCTGTGTCCTCTACTTGAGGATAACCATCCGTCGGGTCGCAGTGAAATCTGATGTCTGCAGCGTATAGAAGTAGATACCACTCGCGACACGTTCACCTACAGCGTTCTTACCATCCCAATACGCAGCACCCGACGGCGACATATATGAACCTGTCGGCTGCCAACCCAAATCCAACGAACGAACCAAATGACCCGATATATTATAAATATCGATCTTCACTTCTGTCGCTTTGTTCAACTGATATGGAATCCATGTTTCTGGATTGAACGGGTTCGGGAAGTTCTGCGCCAACAACGTGTCTTGCGGTTGCACATCGCCAACATTGAGTTGAAGACTCAGGAACGCATTGCGAATATCACTTGTCGTCACTGTCCGTTGGAACGGACCTGAGACGATTCTACCACGGTCATCATAAAGCGCGACTTCGAGTTTATCTCCGGCTTCAACGACGCTCTTACGGTTCAGGTCTGCCCAGACAGCAGAGGAACGTCTCGCTGCGTTTGTGACGTTCTCCGTGGCGACGAGGGTATATGCCGTGCCAGTTTCCATGCCGTGAATGTCGGAGGTAACGATGAACGCCCATGCGCTTTTATAGGTTGCGAGTGAAGGTGCAGCGGGGGCAGCCTCTTCAGCGGCGGGTTCCTCAGCAACTTCTTCTTCAGCTTCTTCTTCAGCTTCTTCTTCAGCGGCGGGTTCCTCAGCAACTTCTTCTTCGGCAACTTCTTCTTCAGCGGCAACCTCTTCTTCAGCGGCAACCTCTTCTTCGGCAACTGCGTCATCAGCAGGAACTTCCTCAACGGGGGCATCTTCAACAACAGGTTCCTCAGCAACAGGTTCCTCTGGCATCGGTTCCGGTTTAGCCTGCTCAGGTTGGTTGTCCCATGCCTCACCTGTGAACTTCACCATACCCCCAGTAGGTGTATTGACGATATAACCTTTGTCCCCTGTAACGTCAAAGCCATCACCTTCATCCGCAACCGTGTAGCCGATAAAACGCTGCATCGTCGCGTCGAGTTGAATAACAGCTGTTGCGTCCAGCATTTCTGCCAACGATTTTGCCGAGTAGGGTTCTGCTGGCATCAACGGGATCGAAATCATGTTCAAACCCGGTTCAAGGGTCATATCAAAACCAGGACCTTCTACGACTGGTTCTGGCATCGGTTCTTCTGGGGCTGGTTCTTCAGGAGTTTCAGCAGGTACATCCTCAGTAGAGAGTGTCTCTTCAACGACTGGAACTTCCTCAGCAGGTGGCACTTCCTCAGTAGCTGGAGTTTCTTCAACGGCTGGAGTTTCTTCAGTGATTGTAGGCTCTTCAGCAGGTGCGTCCTCAACAACGGGTGCCTCAACAAGATTGTAGCTTTCCAAGTCAAAAACAATTTCGTTTGTATCCTGGAATTTGACGGGACCAACATCGGGTGCAAGCCATAGGAACTCATTCTCACGGACAACTGTAAGTGCCGTGACGGCTCTTCGATTCGTCTCTACCTTAACACAATCTTTGAATACGCCGAGCGGGGTTTCAACATCCTCGATTGCAACAACCTCTAAAGAGCTGGTAGTGGTCGCTGCTCCGACCAGTTGCAGGACGGTTTCCGTCACAATCTCCCACGTATGTCCTAATGGTAGCGCGGCGGGGAAATTAGTAACCGGTGGATCAAAAGTCGCCTCGGCGATGCCAAATGCGCCTCGGTCAAAGGCAACTTGATGTAGTATAATCTCTCCATCTCCAGCAACAGTTACCCAGGACTTGTCAAACGCAACTACGTCTGTTCCGACTGTCTCCTTGGTGATATTAAAGAAGATAAATTCTTCACTGTCAACAGTTTCGGGTCCCTCAAAGGTATAGGTGCGTCGCTCTGCCCCGTCGGCACTCACAAAAACCCACGTATTGCCGACCATCGACGGAAAATAATTTTGTGCCATCGCTACAGGTGCGAAACTACAGACAAGGCTTAACACCAAGAGCGGTGCCAGCCAAAACATAAATTTGGGAGTTTTCATAATTTAAATCTCCTTTTTTTAAAAAACACAAATTAAGTAATGCTCACAAAAAAGGTTAAATCATTCCTGTGAAGTGCTTGTAAGGAAGGGAGTAAGCACACATAATTTATCAAGATGCGAGCCAGTCGGATTAGAGTGCTCATGCCATCCGTCTGGTGCGAGGTCATCGTGTTCTGAGACGTATCGATACCCAAACCACATTCCAATCGCCATCACCAGAGCAACAATGATAACAACAACTAATGCCACTTTCCAACTTACCATGCAGATTTTTTCCAAATTTTGTGAATAATAATGCTCAAATATTACCAGATTCCTTAAAGGTTTTCAACAAAAAACATCGTATTAGGACACGCATTGTAGAATTCTTAAGGTCAATTGCTGAAATTTTGTGCGATAAGCACCAAATCCAGAATGTTAACAATGCCATCGCCCGTGACATCTGCGTTAGCATCATTCCGACCGAAACGAGAAGCCACGAAAGTGAGATCCAAGATATTCACAACTCCGTCCCCTGTCACGTCATAAGGCACCGGTTCTGGCGTAGTATCCTCCTGAGAAGGCTGTTCAGGCATAGTCTCTTCCTCAGGAGAGGGTTCCGGTGTAACATCTTCCTCTGTCGTCTCAGGTTCTGTAGGCACAGTTAGCAGGTTGGAGCTTATCAAACCAAATATTAAGCCATCGTTGTTCTCGAATTGGACGGGACCTATATCAGGAGCGAACCATTGGTGGGTACTTGAGTCAAGATTTAAGGATCCACCAGCCGTGAAATTCACATTTAAATTCACATTTAACTGGACCTTGGCACAGTTCTCGAACGTTCCAGCGGGTGTGACGATCTCCTCAAATCCGACGACTTCAAAATCAGTGACACTTTTCCCAGATATGGCGAGTCCGATCTCCAGTTCCACATCCGCATCCGCTGCTATCTGCCATTTATCACCCAGTTTCAAGTGTAAAGGGAAAAAAGTAACAGGTGTTGGAAAATCCGCAGTCACCATAGCACGCGGTTCGACCAATTCAAAGATAGTTTTATGGAGTTCTATGGCATCGGCCCCGACAGTCAAAAAATACATGTCAGTGTCACTGTCTCCAGTGCTGAGTTCCTCGGTCCTAATTTTCAGGAGGATACGCTCTTTACCGTCAATAATTTCGGGTCCCTCAAGCGTATAGGTGCTCTGCTCCTCACCATCGACACTGTCAAAAACCCACGTATTCCCGATGTCTGCGGGATAATAATTCTGTGCTGCCGCCGTAAACACAAAAGAACAAGCGAGACTCAAGACCAGGACTGGTTTGAGCCACTGTAGAAATTCGGTCTTTTTCATACTTTAATACTCCTTATGCCGATTGCCGCAAGTAAATAGGAATAACAATCACAATGAATGCTAATCTTCAACACAATCTGCCCTGTTGACTTTTTGCAAGCTTCGTGTGATAATAAGAGTATATTACTACATTTATTGCGATTTTGCAAGAAGGAAAAGAGCGCAGGACTGCCTTGACTGCGTGCCACTCATAAGAGTAAAAGGAGAAATATTGATGCGTTTAGAAGGACAGGTTGCAATTGTTACAGGAGGTGGCGGAGGTATCGGGAAAGCAACGTGTCTCGCTTTCGCCAAAGAAGGTGCGGATATTGTAATCCCTGAAGTGAATTTAGCGAATGCGGAAGCGGCTTCAGCAGAAATAACTGCGCTCGGTAGGCAGTGTCGTGTGATTGAAACGGATGTAGCGGATGGCGATTCTGTGCGCAAGATGGTTCAGGAAACACTCGACGAGTTCGGACGGATCGATATTTTAGTCAATAATGCTGGTATTTTTAGTTACACGCGTATTGATGCCTGCACGGAAGCGGAATGGGATCGGATGATGGCTGTGAACCTGAAGGGTCCATTTCTGTGTTCACAAGCAGTCATGGAAACGATGAAAACACAACGCTCCGGACGGATCATCAACCTCGGTTCGCTGGCGGGACAGGTCGGCGGCTTGGTCGCTTCTGCCCCGTATTCCGCCTCGAAAGCGGGTGTCATGTGTCTAACGAAATCGTTAGCACGTGTGCTTGGAGAATACGGAATCACGGTGAATTCTATCGCCCCGGGAGTAGCGGCAACAGAGATGGCGAAAAATCATCCAGACATGACAGACCAGATTCCGTTAGGACGGGTTGCCGATGCTTCGGAGATTGCGAGTGTTATCCTTTTCCTCGCCTCAGAAGACGGGCAATATGTGACTGGGGCGACCCTTGATGTCAACGGTGGGATACGAATGGCTTAAGTAGTTTTCATTTATCAGTTGTCAGTTAAGAAGGAGAAAAACATGGAATATAGGACGCTTGGACGTGCAGGTGTAAAGGTCTCGCCGCTCTGCCTCGGGACAATGATGTTCGGTGGACCAACGAACGAAAAGGATTCAATTCGGATTATCCATAAGGCACTGGACGCTGGGATTAACTTTATGGACACGGCGAATGTCTATAACGACGGTGAATCGGAACGAATAATTGGGAAAGCCGTTCGCGATAACCGAGAGAATTGGGTCATCGCCACGAAAGTTCACGGCAATATGGGAGATGACGTGAATTCAAGCGGTTCACACCGTTTTCATATTATGTCGGCAGTCGAAGCGAGTCTCGAACGTCTTGACACAGATCACATCGATGTCTATTACTTGCACCGCTGGGATGCCACCACGCGAATTGAGGAATCCCTACGGGCTTTGGACGATTGTGTGAGACAGGGGAAGGTGCGTTATATCGCCTGTTCCAACTTTCAGGCGTGGCGTATTTGCGAAGCACTCTGGACAAGCGATAAGCAAGGACTGGAAGAGTTCGTGTGTGTCCAACCGCTTTATAACATCGTTAACCGAGACCCTGAAGTAGAATTGTTGCCGTTCTGTGAGAAATATGGCGTGGGGGTTGTGCCGTATAGCCCGTTGGCACGAGGCGTGTTGGCTGGTAAGTATTTGCCCGGCAAAAAGCCACCTACGGGTTCACGAGCAGCACGTAAGGATAGACGCATTTTGCAGACGGAACTCCGCGAGGAGAGCTACGAAGTCGCGCAGAAACTCAAACCCCTCGCAGATGCACACGATAAAACACTGACGCAATTTTCATTGGCGTGGGTGTTGGCAAATCCAATAATTACTTCTGCTATCATCGGACCGCGCACCATGAAACAATTAGAGGATAACTTGGGGTGTTTAGATTGCACGCTAACGGAAGCCGACGAAGCAACTATCAACGAATTGGTCCCGCCGGGTGAACATACTGGTAAAGGGTATAACGATCCGGCGTATCCGGTGTTGGGACGGTTAACACCTGAGCCACGGTAAGATTCTGGAAAAGGCACGGGACTGCTCTTTGACGAGGAAGAAGTTTCTTTTCGGTGCGTCAGAAAGTTTCTTACATCGCCGGAGAGAATATTTCCTAATCTCATAAAGTTGATACCCCAAATCTGTGACGTACTCCTCAATTTCGGCGAAAGTATCACGGTTTGTTTCGCCAACATCTTTCAGCTCCGCCATTAAGAGGGGGGCATGCGTTTTTAAGCAGTGTTCACCGCCGCGTAACACCTCCAATTGATAGCCCTCTACATCGATCTTGATGAAATCCGGAACTGGGAGTTCTCGGATGAGATTGTCAATCGTGTCAAGTGTTACGCGTTCCGATACTGATCGACTATTGACATACTTTAAGGAAGCTGTGCCTTCAGCAAGTCCTGCCTCAGCGTAGTAGAGAGGCCGTTGTTCTATCCTGTCGCTAAGCCCTTTATTGACAACAGTAACATTCGCGAACCGATTTAGAGAGACATTCTCACTGAGATAGCCACAAGTACGCACGGCAGGTTCAAAAGCAACGACAACACCTGACTCTTCAACCCGTGAAGCGAGGAAGCATGTATAAAATCCGATGTTTGCCCCGATGTCCCAACAGATGTCTCCGGGCTGAACCATCTTCAGAAGTTTGGTAACGACATGCCTCTCATCATGCGTGCCGTAAAAATAGAGATATTGGTGCTCAGGATTCGCAAGATTGGCTTTTAATCGGAACCCGTACTTTGTGTCAAAAACAGTGATCGGGTCCTCAGGTGTAATCAAATTCCTTGTTAAGTTTAATAGCAAACGCTTACCGTCAGTAATTGGACACCAACGGAGATAACTGCGGACAAGATAGTTGAGAGGCAGGTTCATCCCCACATCTCAAGTCCTAACAATTTTTTGCCGAGTTCGGTGAGATATGCGGTTTCGCCGGATTCATGCTCTTTTTCTTCTCGTTCGCCGCTGAAGCCCGCCATACGTTCTTTCCATGCGTTGATGCGGCGCTGGCGTGCTTCTGGATTTGCTTCTCCTGTCGGGGACATCGTAATGTATTGCGCGACACGTGGTGCATCGCCGGTGTTGATGCCCGCACTATGTGGCAACGCACTATGCCAAATAACGAGATCACCGGCTTTTCCGGGCACAGGCACTGCGCCGAGTGCGACTAAATCTTGCTGCCTCGGATCAGCATCTTCTGGAAGACTCTTTATCCACGCCTCGATCTTATTGTGGAACCCCGGAACACATGTAAACGCGCCTTGGTTGGCGGCAGTATCGGTCAGATAAAGGACACCTTGGACGTGGAACCGGAAAGGGATGTCTACAGACATATCCCAATGGAGTCCTAGGTTTGTTCGTTCAAATTTTTCGGGAATATTGGGCGGACTCATGCTGGCACGGTCAAAACTCACCCAAAGTTTCTCATTATCCCAAATCTCAGTGAAAGCTTGATGCACACGCGGATACTGACGAGTTGCCCATAGAGCCGGGTGCTGATAGATTTCTACCATGATGCCTTTACGAGGCGGATCGGGATACCAAGTGTCTGGATCGTTGGCATCCATCTCAAGGAAATCCCAGACGGCTTGTGCCACATTCTGTATTAATTCTGGGGGTGCGGCATTGCGGATGACGACATAACCGTTCTCTTCCCAGAACGCGCGATCTTCGGAATTCAAAACAGTCATTTTTAATTTTCCTTGTTTTCTAATTTTCCTTGCGGTGAAATGAAGTGCGTTCCATCTATTACGTACGTTCCTCAAATCTGCCTGCGCCGTTGTTGCAGGCTACCGTTTCAGAATCATAGTAAAGCCCGCAATTACTTATACATCGACAGAGAGGCGAGGTTAGAACCTCGCCAGCGGGGGTGGAGGTTTTCGCTTCTATTGAGATTGCCTCGCAGTGAGAGTTATTTGTAGGTTTTACCATATTAGTATTTTACCCCAACCGGCGTAAAAAAGCCGAGAGAAAAATAACTATCAATCCTAAAATTACAGTGAGATTGAGCCATGATGCTGGCTTTTTCTGAAATACATCAAAGACAGGATAGGGGAACGTCAGAACGATTGCTAATGTGAATATCAAAAAGACAATAAATAGTTTGACCCCCAAAACGAGGATGTAGAGTGAGTAATCTGATATAAACGCCCCAGTAGCGGAGATAGAACGTGCAGTGCGAAAGAAGGTAATGAAATTATACAATCCCGATATGAGGACGGTTAGCAATGCCGTCCAGACGATACCACTGAAACGTCTTAATGCGGATGAGATCAAGATTTCCGGTTTAGGAAGCCGATTGGCAATCGGGAGTAAAACAACACGAAAAAAAAAGAACCCTCCTATCATCAGAACGACAGATCCGACATGTATCCATTGCATTAACGATTTCAGAAACATCTTTTTAATTATTGAGTTTTCGCACCGATTTCTCCGTTGTCGAAATCGGGTTTTCGACGCGTTTTAACGACACAAAAATTAAAACAGTCACCTGTAAGAACGTGCGATGAATGCACGTCGCATGAATCAGAATCAACGGTATGAAGTGCTTATGCACTTCCCCGGGTATGAATGCCTTATGGCATTCCCTACGAACGGTTCTGCTTGTCATCGTGCTATTTATAACCCGACCCCTACTATAGGCATACTGATCCTACGGAGCAGCGGATCAAACTCACATAAAAACATACATAGATATTATGGCAGAAGGGCAGCCGGTTTTGTGCACCGCCTGCCCTTCTTGATTTTCTCGTTCCTATGTTCCAGCCGTTGCAATTTACACCACTGGCTTACCACCAACGGGGTTAAAACAGTTGCGCGACTGCTTACAAGCGTCTGGCGACACAAACTGGTCATCGGGTCCGACATCTTGCATAGTGCAATTGCACCAATAGTGTGAACCCGGATTGTTTTCAACGAGGTTCTGCAAGTTGCCGCCCGGAATGTAAATCGCCTTCGTCCGAAGATACTGGCATATCGGGCGATTAAAGATTGGAAGTGCTTTTCCTTGTAACATATCACTGCTCCTTTAGCTTGCAGCCATCATCGCGGCGCGACTGACGAGATTCTGTGTTAAGGCCACCTTATACGCGTTGTCGTTCAAGGGTTGTGCGTCCTTAACGGCATCGGCACCCGCCTGCTGACTCACCGATTCGTCGATCATCTTGCCGGTGACTGCTGCTTCTGCCTCTTTAGAACGCCAAGGTGCAGGTGCGACCCCGCCGAGAACGATACTGGCGGTTTTACAGGTCTTCCCGTCCATCTCAAAAACGCCAGCAACGCTTGATAACGCGAAGTCGGGTGCACCTTTTTCACGCGCCTTTAAATAGAAACTCCTCGTATTCGGCTTCGGTGCCGGGACACTGACCTCAACAACAATTTCATTGGGTTCAAGCACGTTTTCCCGGAACGGATTCGCAGCCGGTAATGTAAAGAATTCCTCAAGCGACATATTTTTCTCGCCTTCAGGTCCGACGATTTTGACCGAGGCCCCCAAAGCGATCAATGCTGGTGCGAGGTCCGAAGGATGCACAATGTAGACCGGATCGCCACCGAGGATCGCATGATATTTGCTCAAACCATCAACTGCATAACAGATGTCCCCACCCTTTTTCAGACAATCGGTGGCTTCATCCCGGTAGTACCAACATCGCGGACGCTGGCAGAGATTTCCGCCGAGTGTCCCGACGTTTCGGATCTGTGGTGTTGCAACAGAACCGGCAGCTTGCGATAGAACGGTATAGTGATGCTGGAGAGTCGGATGCATAGCGATGTCAGCGACAGTAGCTAATGCCCCGATTTTCAAGCCTGAGGCATCCGCCTCAATGCTATCCATTCCGGGTAACGTCTTGAGATTAACAAGCGTCTTGGGGGTTTCGATGTACTCTTTGAGTTCTGCGAGCAGATCCGTTCCACCGGCGATAAGCATGACTTCGCCCCAACCGCTTTCACTCAAGAGTGACGTGACCTGCTCCAGACTGGTAGCGTTAACGTAACTAAATTTTTCCATCTTTCTAATTTTCCTTGCGGTTCGGTCAGGTGAGTTGAATGAATGAAGTACCTTTCCGTAGATTCGCCTTCCATTTCATTACAGGCTTAGGTTTTTTGATGTTGCGAAGAACATCTTTCTTCCTTATGCCTTGTCAGCGAGTGCGTCAAGAATCTTATCGGGTGTTATCGGCAAAGACCGAATCCGAACGCCGATTGCATTGTAAACGGCATTCGCGATAGCCCCGGGTGTCGGAATACACGGTGGTTCACCAACCCCTGTAACTTTGCGGTGTGTATCGAAAACAATGGATTTAATCTCAGGGATTTCGAGAGTTCCAGGAACCTTGTAATCCTCAAGATTGGCGTTGAGCATTCGACCGGTCTCTGGGTCCATGAACCGCTCTTCAAGCAGTGCCTGCCCCAATCCCATGATAACACCGCCATTAATCTGGCTCTCCGTTGTCAACCTGTTAATCGCCAATCCACAATCCTGAACGGCGACAATTTTGATGACCCTGATAGCACCAGTTTGCGTATCAATTTCAACCTCAGCGAACTGGGTACCTGCGGCACCGTTTTGGCGGAGGTCTTCCTCCCAAGTTCCACCTTCGCTAATGCTCTCCATTCCGAGTTGACCGGTTGCCTGTTTCCACGTAATTGTCTTAGTTCTGTCAGAAACAACGTAGATAGTGCCGGTACCGACACGAAGGTCTCCCACAGGTGCCTCAAGCAAAGGCGCGATGCGTTCAAACAATTTCTGTTTTGCTGCTGCTGCTGCGGTTTTGATAACGGGTGCTACTGACGGGGTTGTTTGACTACCACCACTGCCGCCAGAGGGTAATCCGGGTTGGCTATCACCGACCTTTACACGGACATCGGTAGTATTAAGACCGAATTCTTCGGCAACAATCATTGCAATAACTGTTCGGACACCGGTTCCGATGTCTTGAGTGCCTGTGACAGCTTCAACAGTGCCGTCTGCATTGATAGTGACCCGCGCTTCTGTGCCGCGTCCGCCACCGCCACCCCATTGACCGCTGCCAAGTCCCATGCCCCGTTTTTTCACGCCTGTGCCGGAGCCGGGTACGCTGTTGCGGCGGTGCCATCCTATCTCTTGTGCACCGAGGGTGTATTGTGCCTGACGCACTTCATTTGGATCATTGATACGACGAAACTCTAAGGGGTTCATACCGAGTTTTTCGGCAAGTTCATCCATCAGAGAATCCATCCCGAACGCACCTTGCGGGTGTCCAGGGGCGCGCATGGCGCGTTGGTTACCAGCATTGACAGCCACGTTAACCCGTTCTGCCCGACTGTTTGGGACGTGGTAGACGTAGGGTCCCGTGAAACCGGCCCCACTGGAGATGCCCCCTGTGCCATAGCCCTTCATATCGTAAGCGATAAGTCGCCCGTCGCGTGTTGCGCCGGCGCGAACGTGCTGTGTCATTGAAGGTCTATTGCCAGCAACAAGATGCTCTGCTTTCCGGGTCAGCATTAACTTGACTGCTTTGCCAGTCATACGTGCCAACTCAACCGCGGTGCGTCCCTCTATACCGGGTCCGAATTTGCTCCCAAATCCGCCTCCCATGTGTTCTGTAATGACCCGAACTTGGTTTGCTGGCAATTCAAAGTGCTGCGCGAAATCGTTACGAACCCCAAAAACGCCTTGTGTAGATGCCCAGACGGTAAGATTCTGTTCATCTTCCCATTTTGCGACATGTCCATGTGTTTCCAAGCAGACGTGTGTCTGAACAGGCGTGTGATAGGTAGCTTCGACTTCAACAGCGGCTTCAGCAAATCCGGCATTGATGTCGCCGTCTTCCCTGACATTCGGTTCGCTCTGATTGCCCGCCCAATCCTCTCGGATCTGCGGCGCGCCATCTGCCATCGCCTCCGCTTCTGTGACGACGTGCGGCAATTCCTCCAAGTCAACATGAATGAGGCGGATCGCGTCCTTAGCGATGTCATCTGTTTCAGCGGCAACAGCAGCAATTTCTTGCCCTTGGTACCGGAGTTTATTCCCCACTTCAATGAGCGGGATAACAGCCTTGACCCCGGGTAACGCCTCTGCTTCGCTCAGATCAATACCCATAACGGTAGCGTGTGCGGTTTCAGAACGCAAGATGCGTCCGTAAAGCATACCCGGTTCATTGATGTCAAAAGTATACTTCGCTTTTCCAGTGACTTTATCCTTACCGGACAAACGGGTTACCCGTTTTCCGATGAGGCGAGATTCACTTGCTTCTCCCCATGATGCCATGCGTTTTCCTCCTATAGCCAACTGCCCCATTAGAGCGGCGGGCTCTTGCGTCTCGCAAGTCAATCCTTGCTTTCAAATCACATCTTCCGTGATGCGGTTTTGACAGCATCAAAGATGAATGGATAGGTTCCACAGCGACACGTGTTGCCAGACAAGCCGACTTTAATTTCTTCAAGCGTCGGACTCGAGTTGTCGTTCAACAGTGCTGCGGATGAGACGATGAAACCGGGTGTGCAGAATCCACACATCAGCGCGTCGTGTTGGATGAATGCTTCCTGAACGGGGTGCAAGTCGTCGCCGTTTGCTAATCCCTCGACGGTTGTTATCTGCTTGCCCTGTGCATCAATTGCGAGCATCATACAAGCATAGACCGACTTCCCATCTACCATGACGGTACAGCCACCACATTCACCACGATCGCAAATTAGTTTGGCCCCAGTTAAGTCGACGTTGTTCCCGCTTGTATCAATTCCATCACGCAAAACTGTTAGAAGCGTTGTTCGCGCTTCCACCTCGACTTGATACGATTTACCGTTGATATTGAGTTCGATTGTCGCATTCGCGATAGCGTCGCCGGCTTGGGCCTCGGCGGCTTTCTCACTGCCGATCAAGACGCTTGGTGCAACAGTTGCGGCAACGGTGCCTGTACCTACGCCTTTCAAAAAGTTCCGGCGCGAGATGTTCGTTCCCTGCTTTTTATCTTTATCAGGCATGCGGTACCTCCTTCAATTGTGAGTTCGGATTAACATTATGTTCATCGCGTTGGTTAAAAAATTCGTTATCTATCAATTTCTGTCAATATAGCATACTTGACGTTTTTTATCAAGAAAAAAAACGAATCGGACGTAATTAGGTTTCAGTTGTTGGTTTCAGAATCAGGATTTACAGGATTCTATGATTTGCAGGAGAATGAAGAGATACGGTTACCACTTCCGACAGCAAAGGATAGAACAAAGGAAAAATGGAAAACGGAATGGATGGCGCGATTCAAAACATCCGATGTATTTTTTTAACCGCTGTGTTTCAAGAATTAGTGTTCTTTGCGGCAGTAGTCTATCAGACCAAACGCGATGGGATTGCAGGTTGTTCCTACCATTTATTCTCTAAATTCTCCTATGGTAGACACGAAAAATTGATTGGCAATTTTTGCCAGAATAGGGTATCATATTAATGCACTCATAAGACTCATCGCAAGCACAATATTACAAGGTGGCGTTTCGCCTACCCTATTTTAAAGAAAAAGGAGCTATCATGGCTGGAAACACATTTGAAATTAGTGACGATACGTTTGAAGGAATGGTACTCACATCAGACACACCCGTTGTTGTCGACTTTTGGGCAGAGTGGTGCGGTCCGTGCAAAATGATTGCCCCCATTTTGGATGAACTCGCCGGTGAGAACACTGAGACATTTAAAGTTGGAAAAGTAAATGTTGATGACAATCGTCAGACCGCGATGCAGTACGGTGTTCGGAGCATCCCGACGCTGCTCGTTTTCAAAGACGGCAAAGTTGCGGGGCAGATTGTCGGCGCGATGCCCAAAGATGCACTCAAGAAGAAAATCTTAGACGTCCTATAAGCACGTCCCGTTCGTAATCACACCTCTGGAGAATGGAAGTTTTGTCAATCAGATTCGCCCTTCCATTCTCCCACCTTCCCATCCTGCTACCCTTCAAGGTTCACTATGTTTTGGCAAATCGTCTATAACCTATTTGCTGTCCCTGCCATGTTTGTCGGTTTTTACAGTGCGGGGTGCTGCAATCCTAAGATTCAGGAAGGTATCAAAGGACGAAAACGAGTGTTTGCGGAACTATCAGATCAACTCCAGACCGCTCGACCCCTGGAGAAAACAGTATGGTTTCACTTTACCTCTGTCGGCGAATTTGAACAGGCAAAACCCCTTATCGAAGCGATTTACACAGAGACCCGAATTGTTTTAACCTTCTTTTCACCCTCCGTCGCACCAAACGCGAAGTCTTATCCCTACGCAGATGCCGCTGTTTACCTTCCGTTGGATACACCTCGCAACGCGGAACGTTTGATACGTCTCATCGAACCTACGTTGATCGTCTTTTCCAAATTCGATATTTGGCCTAACCTCGTCTGGAAAACTTCTAAATACGGTATTCCCATTATCGTTGTCGCGGGAACGCTACACGCTGAATCAAAACGGTTGTCTCGTTTCGCGAAGCCGTTTTTTCGGAGTGTCCACCGGCACATCCGAGTACATTGTGCGATTTCGGAAGGGGATGCGGCGCGCTTTCAAGAACTCTGTTCGCCAACACATGAGATCATTGTCACCGGCGATACCCGCTATGAGCAAGTCTACCGACGGGCAACAACCGTTGAACCCGACACCGATTTTTTCCCCGGGCAAGCAACTTTAAAACGTCCCATTCTTATCGCTGGTAGCACCTATACAGAAGACGAGAAGGTATTGTTATCGGCATATCAGTTGCTGCGCCAAAACACACCTACTGATTTTCCACACCTCATTTTGGTCCCGCACGAACCGACACCTGAACGGATAAATGAGATCCGCGGACATTTGGATCGAGAGGGATTGATATATCTCCACTTTTCTGAACTTAAGTCTGAAACAGATTTATCGGTGGTAGATATCCTCATCGTTGATAGGGTAGGACTTCTTGCGAAGTTATATGGGTTGGCAGACATAGCATTTGTCGGTGGGAGTTTCCGCGGAAGTGTTCACAACGTGATGGAACCCGCTGCGATGGCGAAGCCTGTCCTGTTCGGTCCGACCATACAGAACGCGTATGAAGCGTCTTTGCTCGTGGAGCGAGGTGGCGGAAAATTGGTTCACACTGCACGACAATTAGCAGATGCTATTACCGTATGGCTGAATGATATAACTGCGAGGGAGATAGCGGGCAGTATTGGGAAGCAATTGATTGAGGAAAATCTGGGAGCGGTGGATCGGACTTTGGAGTATTTGCGGGAGTATGTGTAAAAATAGAGAAGGGACTAACCACCTAACGCGGCGAGGGCATTTCTCCCTCCACCTGTGTCTGGTATCGGATTTTAAGGACTGGACGTAGGTTTTCATCATCTGATTCTTTTGATGAAAAAACGATAGGGGCACTGCCATCACGCAAGGCAAAGAGGTACCCGTAGTTGTAATCGGGATTCGCTACCCAAAAACGGACAGCGTCGGTGAGCAGATCACTTTTGAATACATAATGTTTCCCTGCTCCCTGAATTTCACACGTGCCATCAATCCGATGGGCGACATCTTCAGAACCGTTGTAATCGCTTTCATTATCGCCGTCTATGCCTGACAACACCGCTTGCGCGGGAGGTCTATTCCACGGGAGATTGCGATGCAACGCACTGTTATAGGTGAGTTCGTTATCTTCTGCGCGTTCGGAGATACCTCTGCCCTCTCGCCACGGGAGCAACACGCGGCGGAAGATGACGGTCTGCGCAGTATCACACTGCTGGACATGTAGACTTATCGTTGCATCTAAGACTTGTGTCGGTTCCCGGATACCCATATCTTCAAATGCATCATACATGTCAAAAGCGACGAAGAAAACATTACCCGTCGGATTACACACGAGCGTCGGTTCGGCACCTGAATTGTTGTTTCGCGTCTTGCGATCTTTATTGACAATCAGGCTCGTGTCTTGCAAGCCTCCAGAGAATGTAACGGCGTCGCCTGCACCGAAAGTTATCTCGTTTGTAGATGGAAGAGTTAGCACTATTCCTGTTTGTGAATTGGGGAGTGTGAGGTGATAGGTTTCCTCGACCTCTAACGGCGAAATGAGGAGCAGGACGCGATCGAGTCGTTGATCAAGCAGAGCGTATTCGAGTTGGACATCTGGTGTAATTTGATAATTACCAAGGTCTTCTGCGGTCTCTGCCTGTAATTGCCCATCAAATTGCAACTGAATTGCGGTTTGTGATAGCAGTGTCGCCTTCAGCAGTTTTGGGGAATCCGCTGAATTGGCGACTAAAATGGGGTAAAATAGCAGAAAGAGAAATATTGAGAATTTGTCTGTTACGCCACGATAGATTTTCAAGATGGATCTCCGACATTGTTTATCGCGACCGGAGGTCGCTTCTACAAGAATAGCAGTCAGCAGTCAGCGGTCAGAAATATAAGTGTCGGGAATCGGAGTTCCCTCCTACAAATTAGCCATCAGCAGTCAGCAATCAGCGGTCAGAAATATAAGTGTCGGGAATCGGAGTTCCCTTCTACAGAAGCATTGTTTCTACGGGACATCCGCTGTGATCAAGACGGCATTCAGGACTTCCCGTTCTCGCTGTCCTGATGGCTTATTGAGGACCGCATCGTTAACGACAAAGGTGCTGGAGGAACCACCATCGAGATTAATCGCATCGGTTGCCCCGAGGTCAATGAAAATGCTGGCGAGTTCGTAGAGGGTTAATCCAGTGCTATACTTCGGTTGCCGTCCGTCTGCGACAATTAAAAAGAGCGTGTCCGCGTTGTATCCAAGCGCAGTGCGGGGTTCATGGCTCAGATTCAACACTGATGCGCGTTTGCCGGGGGTATGCCGCTTTTCAGCGCGATGCATCTCCACAAGCGTCTCATTGATTTTACCATTCTTAAGGAGTCGGAGTCGCCCGCCAATAGCGTGCTGAACTCGATTCCATTCCGGTGGTGAGAGCGTAACGGTAAACGTGCCACTCGCGCCAGTATTAAACTCGGAAACGCCCGAATCTTTCAACCGCGTGCTAATCCAAAGAATTGCCCCGTCCCTCGGGATTGTGCTATCTCCATCGCGTGAGACTCCCTCCACACGGTAGGAATGTGTATAATTCGGGGTTAGAGGGAGCGGAAACCCGCCGATTACAATTTCTGTGCCTCGGCGACGGTTGGTATGGGTTGATTTACCGAGTCGTGGCGTGTAGAGCGTCACCTGACATCCATCAAGCCGTCGTTGATTAACACATCCGAGGGGTAGCGTGTGCGCGCCTATTTGCACGCTTGCTTTCATTTCCACGGGAGTGCTCAGAAATTCACCAGACTCGGTGACACCGAAGCATGCCTCGGTATCTGTAGGCTGGGTGATGAGTTCACCGTCTTGAACATGCAAACTCTCTAATACGCCCCCGTAACCGCGCATATCACCGAGTACACCGAATCCACCATTAACTGCGACAAGGACACGGCGATCCCCGCGTTGGTTCCGACGGTTTGCCATAGACCGAACGGTTTCTTTTCCGAGTACTTGGGCATTCGCAAGTGCTACCTCAAAGTGGAGTGTCGGTTCATGGCGGGACATTTCAGCGACATAAAGGACACACGTTTCGATGTCCCAATCGTAACGGTAAAGATGGAGCCCTCGTGCGAAATCCGGAAATAACGTTTTTTTCTCGCCACCGGACTGTGCGGTAGCGGGAACTGTCATCAACAGGAACAGTAAAGAGATGATCGCCCGGAATCTACGCATTACGAAAAATCTCAACGGCAAAATAATCAATGGGTTGCTCTATAGGGGGACGCAGCTTCTTGACGATGAGATGGATCTCATTTACTGCGAATTGTTCTAAAATCACTGTAGCGATTTTCTCAGCGAGTGCCTCAATGAGTTGGAACGACTGCTGCGTGCCGATGTCAATGATGCAAGTGACGACTTCAGCGTAATCGACGGTATCAGCGAGTGCGTCTGTCCTGCCGGGGTTCGCAAGTGGACACCCCAAGGTCGCATCAACCTCATAATGGCCACCGACGTGGCGTTCCGCTTCCGGAACGCCGTGGTGACCATGAAATCGAATCCCTTTGAGGATAATTTTATCCATGACTACTATTCTTCGGGAATTTCTCCAAAGGTATGAGCAGGCTCGATTAAGTCTTTAACCTGTTTTCCGTGCTTTCCTCCGGTGTAATCAATAGATCGAATTTTCCAGTCCTCACCATCCTTATTCAGTTCGGAAATTAGATCGCCCTTCTGATTTCCCCAAGTATATTCACCTCGCAAAATGGCTTTCTTGCCTCTGCCATCAATAGCGATGTAAATGATGTCAACCGCCATCTTCCCACCGCGGAGCCGGAATATTCCGTCCCATGCTTTGCTGACTGCCTTTCCGCCTTCGTTTTTTTCAAAGGTCCCCGCCCAGAACGTCCAAGCGGTAAAAATGTCTTTGCTCTCGCCGGGTAGCCACACGTCCGTTAGCGCGTCAACATCTTGGTCGCCGTGGGCAAGAGCATATTCCGCGTAAAGGTCGCGGATCGCTTGCTCTTCGGCGGCAAAGTCAATATCTCTTCCAACAACTACATCGGGTTGCGTTGATTCGGTGGATGTCGTTGTCGGCTGGGTTTGCTTATCGGGTGCTTCTGTTTCATCATCAGTGTCGCCGCCGCAAGCCATGAGCCCAACGACAAGCAAAACGAGGATGAAATAATAAATAGCTTTCGGTTTCATACTGTCTTCTCTCCTCTGTTGAAGGTGATAGGTAAATCACGTTCACACACTTCGTTTTATTGTATCACATCGTCCTATATAAATCAACATAAATTATAATAACAATCAGCAATCAGCAATCAGTCATCAGCAATCAGTATAAAGATTGCTATGTGCCCGATTTTGTGGTATACTTTATTGATATAGTTCATGTGCTGTTAACCTCTAAAACCTTGTTAAATAAGGAATTTTTATGAACGTCACAGTTAAATACTTCGCCGTATGCCATGAAATGTTGGATAGATCTGAGGAAGAGATGGAACTCCCGGACGGTGCTACGATACAAACGATATTAGATCGTCTTGAGGAAGAATGGCCCGAAATCGCCGAATTCTACGAAGTGATGCAGATGTCTGTCAATTGGGAATATGCTACGGAACATACTGAACTCGCAGAAGGAGACGAGGTCGCCCTAATTCCACCAGTAACGGGAGGCAACAATGTTTAAGATAACGACAGAAGTTATCACGGGTGGGGAAGTGCGTGAAGCCGTGGAAGGTCCAGATGCGGGGGCAGTGGTGTTGTTCTTCGGCACGGTTCGGAACAATACCGACGGCAGACCGGTAAAATGTCTTGAATATGAAGCGTACCCACCGATGGCGGAGAAGAAAATGGCAGAAATCGCGCAAGAGATTTCAGAGAAGTGGGATCTCGATCGCGTCGCAATGGTTCACCGTGTCGGCAAATTGGAGATCGGTGAGGTAAGCGTAGCAGTTGCGGTGGCGTCGCCGCATCGCAAAGACGGGTTTGAAGCTTGCCGATACGCGATGGATCGCCTCAAACAGATTGTGCCTATCTGGAAGCGTGAGGTGTGGGCAGATGGTGAAGCGGAATGGGTGAAACCGGATGCTGTTTTCTTTGATGCGCCTAAGCCGCACAAAACCGCTTCACAAATTGACTAAAAATTGAGATCCCTTGTGGGAACTGGTCCAACGCCATCCACTCATCCACTGTATGCGCCTGTAAAATACTACCGGGTCCGATAACGACAATCTCCATGTGTTGTGCGAACACAGCAGCATCGGTGCCATAGGCAACCGTTCGGGGTTCGGTCTCACCTGTTATTTCAAGTGCCGCTTGAATAATCTTCGCATCGGGCGGTGTGCGTACCGGAGGGGCATTAATATACAGATCAAATATTAACCCATGCTTTTCTGCTGAATCGCGTGCGCGGTCTATCCAGATCTGAGCATTATCTCCAGGCATTGGACGGTAGTTGATACAACACACGCTTAACGGCGAAGTAATATTCCCTGGACACTCGCCATCACTGATAGTGATATTCCAATCCGTAATGGGTATCGGTTGTCAATTCGTGATAAATATCCCGCATCTCTGCGAGAAAAGGAATTAACTTTAGATTTGCGTTGTCCCCTTCGCCTGTACTGCTGTGCGCTGCACGACCGTGGGCTGTGGCGGTAAAACGGACAGTCCCTTTGTGGGCATATACCGCATGGAGTTCTGTTGGTTCACCGACGACTCCATACTTCGGAAAGCCATGCTTTTTGAACATCTGCGACTTTTCGGCAACTGCAATTGCTCCGAGGTAGCCCACCTCTTCATCGGCGGTGATCACGACATAGAGCGGTGCCTTTAAATCCGATGCCGCATAGTGTGACGCGACCTCAATCATACACGCAACACTGCCCTTCATATCGCAACTACCCCTGCCGTACATCTTCTCATCGGCAATCCGTGCCTCAAACGGATCCATCGACCAACCGATAGCAGGCACAGTATCTATATGTCCGAGTAGCGCAAGTCCGCGCGCACCGTTCACAGGCCCTTTTCGCCCGATGAGATTCACCTTCAGCACACCCGCTGGATCTTTGTATTCAACCCGTTCGACTTCACAACCAACAGATTCCAGCGTCTCGGTGAGATAATCCATGACCTCAACATTGCTGAGAGGGCTTACTGTGTTATACCCAATGAGGGTTCTGGTCAATTTTTTTGCATCCATAGTCAGCAATTTTACAAAAAATGGTGAAGTTTGTCAATGAATTTTTTAGAGTAAGCGTCGGGAATCGGAGTTCCCTCCTACAAGTTAGAGCAGCACAATTTAGAGTTGGTATTCATAAGCCGTGACGGCGATGGCTACAATTGCGGCAGTTTCTGTGCGGAGAATGTTCCTACCAAGTGTCACAGGTGTACATCCGCTTTCAATAGCACTGGCGACCTCTTGATCGGAAAATCCGCCTTCTGGGCCGACAAAGAGAGCGATAGAATCCGGATGCGGTGTCTCTCGCAAAACTGTCTGGATATGCTGAATCTGCGACTCCTGATCACGATATGGACTAAGGAGCAAACAGAGCGAAAACCTATCAAGTTGCGCCAGGACTGCGTCAAACATCTGTGCGTTGCATAATTCAGGCAACCACGCGCGTTCGGACTGCTTCGTAGCAGAGATAAGGACACGGTGCCAACGCTCATATCGGTTTTGACTCGGTCTCTGAAGTCCGTATTCTGAATGCAGTGGTACAATTTGTGTGACACCGAGTTCTGTCGTTTTTTGGAGAATTAACTCCATTTTATCGTTTTTGGGGAGTCCTTGAAAGAGTGTGAGTTTTGGTGAAATAACTGCGTGAAATTCGTGACTGAGGATTCGGGCTTCGCTTGAAAGTCCATCGTCGTGTGCCTCAAGAATTTGCGCGGTATACGCATTCCCTTTTCCATCGATAATTCGGACAGTCTCACCGGGTCTTGTCCGAAGGACATTGCGGAGATGGTGATGCTCTGACCCCGTAATCGTGGCGACATGATTGGATATCTGAGAAGGGGAAACATAGAAAGTGTGCATTCTTTAAATGTTCCTTGCGGTTCGGTGAGGTGAGTTGGCATCGTCAAGTCCGTTCCAGTGAGCCGTCTCGGCGCGTTGCTTGGGACTACAAACTTTCGTCATAGGTGGCAGGGGTGCGCAATTTTTGAATAATTGTCTCTGGTTGCTGACTGCGGAAGATAGCCGTCCCTGCGACGAGAACTGTTGCGCCTCGATGAACTGCGAGGGGCGCGATTTCTGTCGTTACGCCACCATCAACGGAAATGTCAAGAAGCAGCGCCATTTCCTGAACGCTTTGATGTAATGTTGCTATTTTTTCGAGTGTATTCCGCTGAAAAGGCTGACCTCCGAATCCAGGTTCAACACTCATTGGCAGGACTAAGTCAATGTCTGAAAGGTAAGGTGTAACCGACGAGACGGGTGTCTTCGGACAAAGTGCCAAACCCGGCTTAAGACCGTGTGCTTTGATCGCCGAAATTACTTCATTCGGTTCATCAGCACTTTCGATGTGAAAGGTAATCAGATCTGCACCTGCCGCCGCAAGTGCGTCGATATAACGAAGCGGGTGGGTCACCATAATGTGGACATCAAAAGGCACATCGGTGATTTCGCGAACAGCCGCGATAAAGGGTGGACTGATAGCAAAATTTGGCACAAACTCGCCGTCCATCACGTCAAAGTGGAGCATATCTGCGCCAGCTGTGACGACCCGTTTAACCTCTTCGCCAAGGCAACTGAAATCTGCAGCGAGTAATGAAGGCGCAATTTTAGGCGTAGGAATTTGTATTCTCCTTTAGTTGAGTTCTATCTATAAAGCACTTCAGGTAATTTTTCACCGTTTTCGTAGACGATCACCCGTGCTTTACCAAAGACGCGGACCCCCTTCTGCTCCAAATCAATCACTGTCCCGGGTGCGTAGCGTTGATCGACCTCAATGCGCTCACTGTATTCATCAATTATAACAATCCTGATGTGGCGCGAAAGTTTTCCGTCCTCGCTCACCGTATGCGTGAAAGGTAAGGGTCTGCTAATGTTTTCAGTAGTCCCCTGCACACCACTGATTTCGAGTAGGATGCGGTCTCCAGTTCTCACCATGATGCCGCCTACAGGTTCATGTGTGATAATTGCGCCTTGAGGGATTTTAGGATGCGAACTATATTCAGTTTCAATCTTTAGTCCGACTGTTTCCAAGGCAGCAATTACATCAGCAGCAAGCTGACCTTGGAAATTCGGAAGTTGCACCACTTGTGGTCTCGGTCCGCGGCTCACCAAAAGATTTACAGGATTGCCACGGCGTTGCCCTCCGCCTTCTGGCGGTGTTTGTGAAATGACCGTATCCTGCAGATAATCTGCGGAATGGACGAAGGCAACTCGATTTGGACGAAAACCAGCACTCGTAAGGCTATCAAAAGCAGCATCTCGCGATTTTCCAATGACGGAGGGAACGGGGACTAACTCCGCGCCTATGCTAACTGTGATTTCAACGGGTTGATATGATTTTATTCTAAAGTTCGCCTCTGGATTTTGTGAGACGATTTCACCCTTCGGCGCATTGCTACTCGCCTCTTGAATAGTTTTTGCGGGCTGCAATCCTGCTTCCCCAAGAATCCGCACGGCTTCATAGTAACTTTCGCCGGTAATGTTGGGAACAAGTACCTCTTCGGTTCTGACCCAATTCGGAATAACAACGAAAATGGCTAACGCTCCGATTATACCGAGGACACTCAAGAAATAGAGGAGCGTCTTGAATGATGCAAATAGGGCATTATTCAGACGATTCATTTTTTAATTTTTCCTTGCGGAGAAATAACGTGGGTTCTGTGTTTGGCATGCCTTCCTCATATCCGCTCTCCAAATGTAAAGCAAAGACAAATTATGCCATTTAAGGAGACCTAATTTCATTACGAGCTACCGGTTTTGAGACTATCTTAAGATGTACCCTTTGTGAGAGGAAAACCTCTTAACCGATAACCGACTGCTAATTAGGGCAGTGCGAAAACCTAATAATTAAAACATTCGCCTGTTTGCAATTGATACCCATTAATAAAATCGTGTGCTTCCATAGGTTTTTTGGTTGCGGGTTGAATTTCCAACAATTGGAGCGTTCCTTCTGCCGTGGCAACGAGGAGTTTTTGTCTTTCGACTATTTCAAGGGTTCCGGACTGTCCATCAGTTTTCTGTGGCAGTGGTTGACAACGCACAATTTTTAACCGCAGTTTCTCTCGGAAGAAAGTATACGCACCGGGCCAGATCGCTGTACCTCTGACTAAATTGTGAATCGTGATCGCTGGTTGATTCCAATCAATTTGCCCGATCTCCTTCGTCAGCCGCGGGGCATGCGTTGCTTCTGCGTCGTTCTGTGGGATTGCAGATGGCGGTTCGCCATCCGGCATATTGGACAAACATCGGACCAGTTGATTTGCCCCGAGTTGTGCCAACTGTTTCGTCAATGTGAAAGCAGTGTCTTCGTGTCGGATCGGGACTCGGTCTGCCGAGATAATATCACCTGTATCCTCACCTGCATCCAGTAACATCAGTGTCACCCCTGTCTCCGTTTCACCCTTAATGAGTGCCCACTGAATTGGAGCAGCACCACGGTACTTTGGAAGAAGCGAGGGATGTAAATTGATAGTGCCACAGGGCGGGATATCTAAAACGGTTTGGGGAAGAATTTGGCCAAAGGCAGCAACAACAATTACATCCGGTGCGAGACGTTTAAGAGTCCGCACAAAATCTGGTTTTCTCGCCTTCTCAGGCTGATAGACCGGTATCGTATGCTCTGTAGCAACTAATTTGACAGGTGACGGGGTGAGTCGTTTTCCGCGTCCGCTCGGTCGGTCGGGCTGTGTGACGACACCGATGAGTTCAAATTTGTGGGCGATGAGTTCTTTGAGCGCTGGAACGGCAAACTCACTGGTCCCCATAAACAAAATACGCACTTCTTAATTTTTCCTTGCGGAGAAACAACCTAAGTTTGGACTTTGACGTGCTCTTCTCAGGAGTCGCCTGCGTGTTTTTGCAAACGCTTACGGACGGGCGAGGGTGTTGCTCATTCCTTCGTCTGTGAGCAACACCGTTACCAGTCCGAAAAAATCCAATGCGAAGAAAGTGTTTCTGCGTATTGTTGCAGGCTCCTGCTTCCGTTAAACATACACGTTAGAAACGAATTTGAATGAGTGGCAGCGCGAAACCGACAGACGGCTCATTTGACCACCTGTTCAGTCCTTTATTCATCGAGTCCTGTAGCGACTTATTTCTATATCTCGCTACATACGTGTCGGTTTCGGACAACCGTGTAAGCGGACCATCCACGGGATCCTCATCTTCGGGCGGTGGAGGCGTCCGCGGTTCAGGCACAAGTGGTGCTGATCGGTCAACATTACGCGTATGCAACCAATCCCATACCCCAATAAACACAGAAAATGAAACAGCCCCGATGCCAATGATACGATAGTCCTGCGAGGACAATTCAGGCGCGAATTGATTTTCACGTAACATTTTTACCCCGCGCATTACCACGTAACTGTGAATCGCAGTAAAGGGGAGGGAACTCAGGGTAACGATCTCAAACCGACGCAAAGCACTTTCGCTATACCCCTCTGGTTCCGTTTGTTCTGTCTCCGACTCGGGGGATTCTGACTGAACTTGCGCTGTTGCGTTCGGGATCACTAAGGAAAGAGAAATTAGGCTAAGCAAGAATAATCGAACACTCAATTTATACATGGATTACTTTCCCAGACAAAGAATTGTGTTGCATCTCTTACAGTGAAATCCAGAATTACAGATACGTCATTGACTGGCGTATTCACAAAACACACCATAATGTCAATTTAAGGAAAAGCTGCATCGTAGAGAATCAACGCTGAATGCGCGTATTGCCTCGCAGTGAGAGTCAGCGGGGTAGAACGGATTCCATCAAAACTGTAAAACGCCGTAAAAAAATAAGGTTTTCTCTATACATGCCACACCGAACATATACCGAGTGAAACCCAACGCTTTGGTTGTGAAACCTCCCAGACGCTGCCCCTATGAAGTTGGGTTTCACTTTGTTCTTGAGCGCATAGCGAACCTATCAGATTCCAGGTGTGTTTGTCCCGCGATGTTCGCCTTCTCGAGACCGTTCTACCCAACCTACGGTCGCACTATCTTTAGGTTAGACCCGGTTCGGTTAGGGGATTTCGTCTACGAATAGACTCAGTCCGTAGCGCAAGTCGCGTGTGGACTTGCGGGACAATGTATTACATTCCGAACCTACCGGGCTTGGGGACCGCTAAATTGATGGCTATGGTGTACCTATGAAAAATACCTACAAAAAACCGGTAATAGTTAAGTATCCTGGTTTTGATCGCGGTTTTGAAAAAGGTAAACAATTAACATCCCCGCTCCAATACAGACAGAAATATCCGCAATGTTAAAGGTCGGCCAAAAGAGCCCTTTGTCAGCGATACCGAATTGCAGGAAATCAACGACCTCACCCAAATAGAGGCGATCTATGAAGTTTCCAACAGCACCGCCGAGTAGAAACCCGAGAGCGACTTGCATCCAACGGCTCTCCCTGAATCGAAGATAATACGCAAAAATGAAGGCTAAAGCGATAATAGTAATGAGAATCAGTAAGACCCTGTGTCCAGCGAGTACGCCAAAAGCGGCTCCTGTATTCCTATCGTGCCGAAGGTTGAAAAAGCCGGGAATAATCGGAATCACCTCTATAACCTGAGTGATATGGTTTTGCACCAACCATTTACTCACCCAATCTACTATCAACACTGGAATCGCCACACCGATTAAGGGTATCAGCGTCTGCGGCGTATTTTTTTTAGGATCCTGCTTCGTGGGCATTCTTAAGCACCTCCCATTCCGCTTTGGCATCCTTCGCCTCTATATCGGAAACATGCAGAGTTTTCTCGACAATCGGTGAGAGTTGGTGCCAATTCTTCTGAAAAATGCTATGGTTACCCGTTATACCCTCTTCGGAAATGAGATGATAGAAATGTTCCGCCAAAAAAGGAGTCAAGGGTGCTAACCGTTGCACGAGCACAGTGGCGATTTGTGCTAAAGTGGCTTGTGCCACATGTAAGATTTTAGCAGGACGCGATTCTATGGCGCGAACATAAAAACGAAGATCGTTTTCGCAGAAATCGGTTAAGAGTGTCCACATTTCATGAAAATCCCCGTCTTGGTACGCCTGCTGGACCTCCTGTAAACGTAGAAAGGTAACGATTATCGCCAACGAATCAATCAAAGCGCTTTCAGCGGTCAGCAATCGGCTCTCAGAGGAGTCCCGGTCGGAAACCGTTGGAAACCGTTGAAAATCGTCAGCAAGAGAATTTTTTTGCTGATGGCTATTTCCGATCCCCTTACTGATATTCTCTAATAGTTCCTGCAATTGCTGATATTTAACAAGGTAGTCCCGTGCGAGTTTATCAAGATGCTTGGGATTGACTTGCTCTGTTCCGACATTAGGCGTTATTGCAACCAAGCGTGCTACATCAGCTGGATATTTGTTGAGAAATGCGTCTTCTACCTGTATTTCCCCGCCAACTTTCGGCATTGTCTTAAGTTTTAGTTGCTTAAGAGGTTGGCTTTCTTTAATTGGACGGCTTCTGCTGAGTGCTGCGGAAATAACACTGATCTCAGCTAACCATTTTGTCCATTTTAAATCGGAAACTGTGTCAGTTTTCGGTACAAACATGACACTGGTGTGCCCACCGAGCGGTTTCTTGAAATCAGAATTGTCAATAATCTGAAGTAGATTGGCGAAATGGCTATCAAGAAGCGTCGCTTCTTTGCGAAAGTCACTTGAATTACAGTTTTGACACCGAGTATCAACAGGTAAAAGCTCCTCAACGCTCAATCGGAACCAGAATTCGAACCCTCGTTGTATAGAATTCCTGATTGCATTAAGGGTATTTTTATCAGTAAGAGGTTCATCACACTGGTCGCACAGAAGGATTGGAAGTGGCATTCCCCATTGGCGCTGTGCTGAAACCGGCAAATCTTCAAAATTGAGGACATCCTTTTGGACATCGCGAATACCTTTATGATCCGTGTCGCCGTAATTATCCCAATATTCTTGGGCGTTGAGAAGTTGGGTAGTGGCATGGTTTTTGGAGATAGAGAATACCCATTTGGAACAGGGTCGGAACACAGCCAATTCTTTACAACGCGGACAGTGAGGCTCAGGCATCTCGCCTTTTTGTGTCTTGAGGAGATAACCACATTTCTCCAATTGTGGAACAATAAATTTCTCAGCATCAAACAGATACAAACCGCACAATTGCCCAGCTTCCTCGGTGAACCTTCCGGTTTCATCAAAAACAGGCATAGTATTCATTTCTAACGTTTGGGCGATCTTGTAACTCGGCAGATGATGCGCTGGATTTAGGGGCATAACACCGGATTTTAAGGAAGATATTGATTTATCACGGACAGCGTTTGCGGCTACAGTCTCAGGAATGAGTGTAATCTCTAAATCTTTCGCCGGAAACAGTGGATGCGCCACGGCGCATTTTGCGAGTTCAGAGGCTTTGATTTCTTTAACAGCTTTCGGTCTGGATTGTCCTTTTGGAAGGTGTTTGGTAAAGTGTTTAAGCTGCGGTTCCGCAAAAAGCAGATATTCGTCCTGCCATTGCGTGAGCCAATAGGGAGTATCGTCGGTAATTCCGAGTTTAACGATTCCTGCTATTTCCCAAAGGTGGGGCATTTGGAGACAGAAGAAAACATTAATGCCAAATTCTTCTAACCCGACATTGAAAGGAAACTTTACGTAGCCATTCAAGGTGTGCGTCGGTATTTGTACGAGATTCGCTTCATTGATCGGGACAGTGCAATTGGGGCACCATGGACTGAGCTGCGGCAAGTCATGGAGATAGCCAGAATCGCGGAGTCGACTAATGAGTGCGATAAGCCTTGCTTCCTGTCGCGATTCGAGGGTTTTCTGTGAAGTATCCCAATCGGCGAAGATACCGAGTTGATGGAATTTCTGTTTTTGGACTTCTAATTCCTGTTTATGTCGTGCGCGACATCGCTTCCGAAGGACAGATAACTTGATTGGCGTTTTAGACTTTGCAGCCTCAATAACGTGTTCCTCAATCCAAAGGGGATAGGTCTCCCACGCGGGCACATACGTGACCTGATGTCCTTGCATTAATTCTGCTTTAAGGAAGATATCCTGACAAACTTTTCTACAAAGGGTGTTAAGAGTGAGTGCATCGACGGAGGTGGGCATCTCGCGAAGGACATAGGTTTCTGCCTGGGAGGCGTGGCGGTGCTGCGCAGCACTTGATTTGACTGCGTTGCGGTCTACAGTCGCTGATTTTTTGCTCGCGAGTGGGTATACATCAGCGTTCTGCCAAATTTCCAGAACGGCGTTTTCTCGTTCGCGGTCTGTCAACTGAGGTATCTCTTTCGGTTTCGTGGATTTACCGCGTTTACGTGTTGTGTTTTTTGTGGTAGAATTTCGTTTTCTCATATTTTTTCTACACAGTTGTCAGTTGTCAGTTAAGAGGCTTTCGTTATAACAGCGGAAATCCGCAGAAATACCCAAGCAAAAACACCCTATCAAATACCCCAAGCAAATACGCCAAGCAAAAACACCCTCTTCTAACGATTAACTGCTTGGCATATCCTTCTATCTATCACCAGATCACACGTGCCAAAAACTGTAACAGAAGAATCAACACAAAAGGTGAAATGTCAATACCAAAATTCCGAGTTACCGGTCCGAGCACATTCCGAATCGGATTTAAAACTGGATCTACGAGGCGACTTGTCCACCAATAGAGTTGCCTAACGATTGCGTTCTGAGTGCCAGCAACAAACCAAGAAAGTATGGCATTCGCGAAAACCACTATTGTGTAAATTTCAAGCAGTTCACTGATGAACCAAGCGAGCATATCCATTATTACCTAAAAGATCCTCACAAACTGATTATGTACTACCGAGTTCCTTTGCTCGCTCTGTTGCAGCGAGAATAGCTTCTGTAAGCGTTGCTCGTAAGCCGCCTTGTTCTAAAGCGTGCAGTCCGGCGGCGGTTGTCCCCCCTGGTGTGGTAACACGGTTCTTGAGCACAGCCGGGTGTTCCTGCGTTTCAGCTAACATCGTCGCTGCGCCTAAGACTGTATGGGTGGCAAGTTTCTGTGCCTCTGCACGCGGTAACCCGACATGAACCCCTGCATCTGCTAACGCTTCGATGAAGAGGGCAACATAGGCAGGCCCACTCCCACTTACCCCCGTGACAGCATCAAGATGGCGTTCATCCATCACTAAAGAGATGCCACATGCATCGAAAATTTGTTGTGCTATTTCAAGATGCTCCTGATTCGCTGTACTGCCAGTGGTTAGTACCGAGATTGCAGCCCCCACTGATGCTGAAATATTTGGCATCACCCGAACGACGGGTGGAGTGTTGTCAAAATAGGATTCAAGCGTTGCGGTCGTAACACCCGCTGCGATGCTAATGAGCCATTGTGGTGATGACAAGGCACGTGCCACCTGTGGCAAGACGTGTGGGACTGCTGGCGGCGTAACAGCACAAAGAATCACATGCGTATTTTCTATCAAGGACGCGATATCGCTTGCGCTGTTAGTCCCTTTTTCATCGCAAAGCTGCTGAACGAGGGTAGTATCAAGGTCGGTAACCCAGATCTGTTTTGCAGGAAATACCGTGTCAGCGATACTCCGGACGATAATGCCCCCCATCTTTCCAATGCCGATTACACCTAAATTTTTAATTTTTCCTTGCGGTTCGGTCAGGTAAGTTTCACTCATAACGCGATTTTCCGTAGAACTGCAGAAACACCCAAGCAAAAACCCCTCCATTACATTACGGGCTACAAGTTTTGGTAATAACCTATCTAATTATTCCTCTGAAACTTCAAAGATGGCCCTGCCGATTCTAACGAGGTTCGCGCCTTCTTGAACGGCTACTTCAAAGTCGTTAGTCATCCCCATCGAAAGATACTCCATGGTAACTCCGGGAAATTTCTGTGCCTCTATCTTTTCAGCAAGCGATCTCAGCAAAGCGAACGCGGGACGGTTTTCGTCCGGCGAAGGTGTTAATTGCCCCATTGTCATCAACCCAACGATGCGCGATGCCGGATATGCCTGTGCGTCCTCAATGAACTGAAGGACATCTTCCGCCGCCACCCCGTATTTACTTGCCTCGCGAGTTGTATTTATCTGAATTAAAACATCTGTTCGTTGTGAGCGTTGTTCAGATCGGTGTGCTATCTCTGCTAAAAGCCGCAAACTGTCAACTGAATGAATCAGCGAAAACATTTCCAATGCGGTTTTAACCTTATTCCTTTGCAAATGTCCAATAAGGTGCCACCGGCATGCGTTATCACTGGCATCTGTCCCTACAGCATCGACAAAGGCATTAACTGGCGCGTACTTCTGTTGCGCTTCCTGCACTCGGTTTTCACCTATATCCGTTGCGCCTGCAGCGAGAACTGTCTGAATTTCCGCCGCTGAACGCCCTTTCGTAACAGCAACGAGCGTTATTGAATCGAGTGTGCGCTGACTCCGCGCTGCAGCACTGGCAATGCGTTCATTGATCCTGGAAAGATTATCGACAATCGAGTTCAATTTTCTATTCCAAAATTTTCCAATTAAAAATTGGTTAGATTAAAAGCGTATGTCAAGCTTCAAGATTGTCTGTTGAGGGCGGATCTGAATTTAAAGGCTTGCTTGCGTGAAAGAGTATACCAATGACAGCGACTAAGACGGCTATACTCACAATGCCAATACCAACGGTTATCTTATGTGTTGCCTCCGTATAAACCTGCGTGACTTGCACCGCACTCACGTTTTCGGACAAAACTTCCTGATATTTGGAAGGGTGGTTACCGCCTTGTATAATAAAAACAAGCCCGATCAAACCTGTAACGATTGATAACGTCGCAAAGAGTCCGCGCATTTTCAATTCTTTCCGGCATACGCCAAATTGTTGCTTAAGCGCGAGTTTTAAAAATCAGCGTCCTAAACAGGTTGGAACATCTAAGGAAAATAACGTTACAAATTGTAGTGAGGTTTCGACTGGGAACGATGCTGATACTGTTATTTATTCGTGGCATCTATAATATATATTAATGATACTATATTTTTACGAGAAAAGCAAATTTTCCGTCCGAGGAGTCTCTTCTCTATTCAGTATCAAGTTGGATATATGAGAGCATTCTACCTGTTTGTCCGTTTTCAGCCCGATGTGAATAAAAAAGGTCTGTACGACAAGCGGTGCAAAGTGGTGATATTGAAATAGAAGCGGCGGGTAAATCTGCTTCAACCAATTGATTAAGATTGGCAGTCTGTAGACTTAAGTTTGTGCCATCGTGGACGGTGTTACCGAAGCGTTCAGCAAATTGCGTTAGCAACTCTGCACTGACGGTATAGCAACATTTCTGGATAGAGGGACCCATATAAATCCGGCAGTTTTCAACAAGGGTTCCGAAACTATCTTTCATTTGTGCAAGTGTGTTCACGGCAATTCGTGCGAAGGTGCCGCGCCACCCTGCATGCGCGATCCCGATTGCTGGCGTTTCAATATCAAGAATGAAAATAGGGATACAATCCGCTGTAAAAATTCCTAATGCCACGCCGCGACATGCGGAGACAAGCGCGTCTGCCTCTGGCGGGTTTTCAAGAGATACTCCGGTTGTGGCATCCACATCAACAACACAGTTCCCATGAACTTGACGACAATACCGCAACTTCTGTAGACCTGTTTGCTGAAAAAGAATTTTCCTGTTAGTTGCGACTGCACTCGGATCGTCACCGACATGTTCAGCGAGATTCAAGGACGCGTAAGGTGCGTGGCTAACGCCCCCAGTACGCAGACTAATTCCTGCAGTGACAATACCGGTTGTTTGAAGTTCCTGAATCGCACGATACGTCTTCATGTCTTATAATCTTCTCGTGGCGGACTAAAGATGTCAAGGGCAACAGCGGGTTCTTCAAACGCCCTTGCCCTGTGCTTCACATTGGAAGGGATAAGGTAAGCGTCCCCTTTTTTGAGTATCCGAGAATCTCCATCAATAGACAGTTCAAATGTCCCCTCAAGTACCATTCCCATCTGTTCATGCGGATGACTGTGCTCTGCAACGACACTATGCGGTTGTAAATTGACGAAGGACATCATTATTTTTTCACCATGAAGTGTCCGAATACTTGCGCCGTCAAACACCTGCTTTTCGGGTTGCTCATCAATAACAAAAAAGGGCATCTGTTGTGAGTATCTCCTGTTTATGGTAGATTATGGAAATGGCACATCGGGTGTGATAGGCTCGACGTAAAGAAGCCTTTTACAACTTGAACAGTAGACTTGCTTCTGATACTTTTGCGCCTCCTTGAGGGTCTGGTGTTGAATAGCGATGCGGCAACTGGCACAGATACCATTTTTACTGAGCGCGACGAAACCGGTTTTCGCTCGTGCTGCGCCGGATCGGCTTGCAAACTGTGCTTTCATCCAGCGATGATACTCGTCTCTGAGACCTTTTTCAATTTTAGGAAGAAACGCCTTCCGCCGTTCCAAATTTTTATCTCTCTCTGTCTCTAAACCTTGGAGTTCTTGTTGGAGTTGTGCAGTTTCAGTAGCGGTTTTCTGCCTTTCGCGGTTTACTTCAACTTCCAATTGTGCCAATTCTTCTTTGAGTAGATCGCTTTTCTCCATAAGAACTAAGATACTATCTTCGGCTTCTTCGTCCTCCTTATCAAGGTACTCAATTTGTCGTTCAAGTGCATCATAAGCCTCGTTTGTCTTAACAATGCGTTGTTCATCTCGATATTTTTCGCGTTGGACAGCGTTCATTTCAATTTCAGCACTTTTGGATCGTTGTTCTTTCTCTGTCTCCGAGAGTTCCACCGATTTCGCCGCCATATCTTCTTCAAACTCTACAACGTCCGCCTCTAACTGTTTAATGCTACGTGGGATCTCCTGAAGTTTTTGCTGGATTGATAAGAGTTCTTGGTCCCGCTCTTGCAATTGGTATAACAAGGCGAGTTGTTGTTGTAAAGGCTCATTAGCCATTATACTTCTGCCTCCTTTTCGACGAGATATGCAAAGAAAATACCGAGTTGATACAAAACAAAGAGTGGTATTGCCATGAGCAACATTGACCCTGGATCGGCAGGTGTCAAGAGGGCTGACATGACACAGATACCTAATAAAGCGTAACTTTGCTTCTCACGAAAGCCCCGTGCATCAATGACTCCAATACGGGACAGAAACGCCATAACTATGGGTAGCTCAAAAGCGATACCGAATCCTAAGATTAAACGGGTTACAAAGTTGATATATTTCTCGAGGTCCCACATATTGGGTAACTCTGGTAGGAGCTGCGCGGAGAATTGCAGGACCACCGGTGTGACAATAAAGTAGGCGAAAGCCGCACCGCAGATAAAAAATACGACGATAATTAAAAACAGCGGCACTGCGAATTGTCGCTCCTCGCGATTGAGTGCCGGAAAAACGAACGCCCAAATTTGATAAATGATTATCGGTAGTGCCAGCAAAATGCCGGTGGTGATCCCTAATTTCAGGTATGCCATGATACCTTCCAAGGGACCAACCTTCATCAGTATTGCGTCAACACCGGAAGTCCCAGACCGCAAAGCGAGTGCGAAAAACCCGAGTATGGAGCCTTCAGCCCCTCCGACGGCATCAATAGCATTCGCAATTAGCGTGTTCATCGAAGTTCCCAATGGAAACTTAATTACCTTTTCAATGGGCTTGCTGAAAGATAAGCTTAAGACCGTAAAAACAGCGATTGCAATAGCAGAAATAATAATTCGGCGCCGGAGTTCCTCCAAGTGTTCCCAAAAAGTCATTGCGACTTCATTAGATTGCGTAGATTCCATAGTGCATGCCGCTCACAGTCGGAGTCATCAAGAGGTTTTCGGAGGCTTAATGTTCGGATCCGATTCTTTATCAATTTCATTTACTGTTTTTGTCAATTCATCTTGGAGATCACTACCAGCACTCTTAAATTCTCGGATCGCTTTGCCGAGTGAACGTCCCATTTCGGGCAACTTCTTCGGCCCAAAAATGACGAGTGCGACGACCAGGATTATAAATATCTCCATTCCGCCTATTCCACCCATATTTTTATTCCTCCTCCAATAAAATGTGGTAGTTTACTGCTACCTATAGTGTAGCATAAAATCCCTCTATTCGCAATTATTTTTTTGGATGGAATGTGTTGTGAGAAAACTTGTTGGAAGATGAGAAAATACGCGAGTTTCAGAGTATTCAGCGTAAAATCGGAAAAAATGTCTACAGGAAAAAATCGTAACTGGCGGAAAATGTTACGTTTTTATAACATTTTTAAATTGGGATTTCTGTGGGAATTTCGGTTGAAGACCTACTGGTGGCATGGGTTTCTTGGGTATTTCCTCGTTACGATTCTCTATTGAAAAAAAATAATTTGGTGAAAAGTGTAACATTTTGCAAACGATTGATAAATTACTTTACTCATATATCTTCATTCAATCGAGCGGATATTTCCAGAAATTCCTGTTCGCTGAATACCAATTGGAAGATGCCTTGTTGTCTGGGACCGTCGCAGACGACCATTCTTCCGGCGGTGTTGAACGCACCTTCAAGCGTTTCCAACACCTTTCGCTTGTATTCCGTGTCAAGATTGCCTTCGAGATGTTCACCTTTTGTGTCAAAAATCAAGACGCGTGTTACGCCCGCGACTTCATTTGTCAGTGCCACGAAGTCTGGATAGATGCGACCGCGTTTCCAGCCTTGCAAGTAGTATTCACCCCGTTGACGCGCCGCGACCCGATGCCACCAGTGCAAGGCTCGCTCCTCGTCAAGGTAATACGCAAACTTCTTCTCCAATTCGCTGTCGAATTGGTGCTCAAAAACGGGTTCAAAGAGACTTAACTGCACAGGCTCATAATCGCTCTTTAATAGCGGTCTATCATCGGAACGAACCTGTATTTTGTAATTGCCTACCATCCGATAGTTGGGTTCTTGGGTCTCCAAATCAAAGCGGATCTCATCCTGATCCAGTTTTCTACGAAAGACCTGCTCCGCCTGCGTCTCGACTTCACGTTTCACGTGTTCCCGAAGGGTATGTGCGAGGTAAGAACGCCGATTGTAAATGTCTGCTTCGGTCTCACCGGCTGCTCTCAGGCGTTCGTGCATCTGTTGTGCGATGCGAGCGGCTTGCCAGAGATTCGGCATAATATCAGACAGACGGCGAGCGAAATCGGAGATACTAACGGTTCTGTCAATGTAGGGTTCCTGCTCGGTATGGAAAACGGGTGCAACCTCACCCACATCAACCGTTGCGGATTGCCTGCGAACGTTCTCAGGCGCGGAGGCATGTGGGTCGGGAGGTTCGATCGCTGCCCAGTCTATATACGGCAGGATATGCGCTTGATAATTGAGTTGAATCCATCTATCACCATCTCTATGACGGACTACGGGCAGATAGATTTCGTGTCCTCGGAACCGGTCTCGGCGTTGCACCGTCTGCTGTTGGGTTTCTTGGGATTCACTTGCTGGTTCCCGTGAATCCGACGCGCCCATCACTTCATCGCCCAAGCCTGTCAATCCCTCCGATTCCAAGCCATTCTTAACTTGCGTGACAACGGTCCCGACATCGACATTATTGCAGTAGACGTAACACTGATCGAGCGATTCTCTACCGGTGAGTTGTGCATGTGGTTGTCGCATCACGCGCCCGACGAGTTGTGTAATTGCCCGCTGCGCTTGTGTATTGTCGAGCATTACCAAGAGATAGGCAAATGGGCAATCCCAGCCTTCCATCAGTGCGGATTTCGTGATAATCCAGCGGACTTGTGAGAATTCCGAAAGCAGATTTTCCCGTCCGAGTTCATCGTTTTCAGCGGATTTGACGCGAATTGCTTCTGGAGAGACCCCGAGATGGATAAGATATTCCCGGACATCCTCGGCGTGGATACGCTCACTGTCGCGTTGATCCCTGCCGGTTCGCTCGACACGCACAACGGCGATCGGGCGGATATACCGTCCCGTGCTGTTCTCATACGATTGCGCCTCGGTATCAAGGCGTTCCAGTTCATCAGCGGCTTGACTGAGGGTTAGCTGCCACTCAGCATTCGGGAATGATGTCACCTGCACGGGTAACTTAATCATCTCCTCTCTTTTCAGGTCGGGTCCCTCAATATCGACAAGGAGATTGCTGATACCGCGGTTGGGTGTAGCGGAGAGTTCAATCACTATGCGAGGATCAAGACGGTTGATGGATTTAGCGAATTCCTCGTTTGCCTGTCGATTTCTCGCCCCGTAAGCCTTATGTGCCTCGTCCAGAACAACAACCGGACGCAACATTTTGAACACGTTAAATAGACTCTGTTTGACGAGTCCGCCTTCTGTGTGGCACTCCAGATCGGTATATTCGTTGAGTAGACGGGTATTGCCGAAAATATCGTCACTGTCAGGGTAAAAACTCGGGTAGCGACCGGAATCCCGAAACATACGGAGAAACTCTCTGCCTCTTTGTCGGTTGGTTGCTGGGAGCATGAGCAGCATGACGCAGAGGTAATTGGCGATATCGTCGTTGTTGAAGATATCCTCTTTTTCCAGCATCTTGATACGCCCCGCGCTCGCCCGACTCAACATTTTACGGTAGGGGTGTTGTTTATCCCACAAGGCGGTTTTGGTTTGATTGTAGATTGCCTTACTCGGCACAATCCACAAGACTAAACCGCGCTGCCACGGGAGACGTTCCAGAGCGGCGGCAGCGAGTAAGGTTTTCCCGCCACCCGTCGGCACTTTGAAACAGATATGCGGAATGGGGCGGTTTGCTTCATCAGTGCGGTTAATGTGTTCGCTTGCGGTTGCCGCGACACCGCCGTTCTCCTTCAATTTCTGCCATGCAGCTTTCGGATAATTGCGTAAGTCATTGATAATTGCGGTATCAATCTGTCTCTGTTGCAGGAGTTCAATTGTCGTTTCTGAGTCACGCTGTGCGTCTTCAAGTACCTCTAACCAACGTGCCAAAGCATCGAGCGCACCGCGTTGATATTCTTTTAATTCCAGCATTGTATTATTTCTTGATAGCCCAATTCCTTAGCATTTACCAAGCAAGCCTCTTGCAGTTTTTAACAATTCCAGGATTCACGCAACTTGTGTTGGTCACGGACTGACAATCTTCTGTTGTTTGAGTGTTTCGATTTCCTGCCTGAGTTCTTCGATTTTTCGCTCTTGGTCGTGATCCCGTTTTCCGCGCCAAGCAGGAATACCGATAGCGACAACAATCAGAGCGATTAGCCCATACGTTACATTTGTGGCATGTGCGACCTGTTTTTCAACGCCGTTCATACGTCCATCTAACCGGGCGACATCTTCCTTTAGCGTGCTAATATCCGACTTTATCGGTGCAAGTTCTGTTTTAATTTCCTCTTTGACAATCAAGCGGATCTTATTGAGGTCTGCATCGGTTAACGCTGCGAGTGCCGGCATTGCGATTGTAGAAAAGAGCATCAAGAGGACAAGAATGGTTTTCATTATGGTATCTCCTTTTGGAGATAGTAAAGCATATTTAGGCTTGGGTGTCAACGTAAAAAAGCGTAACCAAAATTTTCACCTTTCATGTAGGGCATCGGGAAGTTGACAGAATATAATACCCATCTTTGTGAGTTCGCGCTGACCGATGTAATTGCCCGCTGCATAGACGATCACTTTTCTACCATTTTCGCGACTGGCATGGCAAATGCGTTCTGCCCGCTCCAGATTGAGAATAGCGGCG
>JAGWBV010000007.1:0-11175 GCA_021295715.1 Candidatus Poribacteria bacterium
TTCTACAGACCTTTCTCGAAAGAAAAAAGGCAGCCAGCGTTGGCAGAAACAAAAACACAAACTCGCTTTACACCATGAACGGACGACAAACAGACGCAAAGACTTTATTGGAAAACTCGTTTACAAACTCTACCACCACAAAGAAAACAACGTCTTAGTGGCAGAGGCGTTAAGCGTATCTAACATGGTTCAGAATAAACACCGCAGCAAGAGCATATCCGATGCGTCTTGGAGCACCTTCTTTCAGTGGTGTGCGAGCATAGCCGCAAGAGACGGCTTGCACTTCCACCAAGTTGATCCTAAGAATACCTCGCAGACTTGCTCCGCTTGTGGTCAGAAGTCGGAAAGAAAACTCTCTCTTGCGATACGAACCTTTAATTGTCAGTTTTGTGGGACTTCGTTAGACCGAGACCACAACGCTGCTTTAAACATACTCTTACGGGCGGAAACCTGCGCCCGTCGTGGAGAGCGGTGGGTTACCACCCTCACTGAAACGAGAAACAAGAACGAAGCACGAGACACGGGACCTACAAAACGCAAAACAGTTATTGCTTTTTGCTACAAGTCCAAGTCTTTAGGCTTGGGTACATTGACAAACTTATGGAGGTATATCACAGTGAAATCCTGCTATCAATACCGTTTGTATTATTGGAGACTAACGCTCATAGTTGTGCTCATAACAGGAACGTTTCTGATTGGCTGTACTCAAAAGGCACAGGTGCAAGAAACGCCTCAAGCGACATTGCTCTCCGGGACAATTGTTGAAATTGACGATCACGGCAACGCTGTCACCGATCTCTACATCGCTCCATTTACCGAGCGCGGTTGGGAACTTGGGGATACACTTGAAGCAACCTTTGCAACAGGTCAGAAAATTCAGATCAAATTCGTTGAAAACTATGGAGATGTTCCTGAGGGGGAATATTTGGGACGATTTTCGACTTCTACCAAGCAGTTCAAGATTGCGATTAATATGGGGAACATCGCTGAATCTTTGAAGCTGAAGAGCGAGAGCAAAGTGATTCTCCAGAAAGTCGCGGTGCCCTCAACAAATTAACGGAAATATATGAAAGATGCTTCTTACACTTAAACAGGCAAGTCAATGGGCTTCAAAGCGTGTGAATAAAAACGTTACACCTGCGAATATCACCTATTTAATCCAGTATGGACAGATTGAATCTGTTGTAGATAACGGGGCAACGTTAATTCCAAAAAAAAGTCTTGAGAATTATTACAATTTGAACCGTCGAGAAACACGGTGGAAAGATGAACTCGGGAACGACTTGAATTGGACGCTATCCTTTGAAAAAGTGAAGGAGGCGGAAACAACAAAGCATGTCCACCGGTTGCATCCGTATAAAGGCAAATTTATTCCGCAACTCGTAGGCTATTTTTTAGATGCCCATACTGACAATTTTAAACGGGATGTCTATTTTCGCCCTGGTGATATTGTGCTTGATCCGTTCTGTGGGAGTGGGACGACTTTGGTGCAAGCCAACGAACTTGGGATACACGCGATTGGTATTGATGTTTCGGCGTTTAATGCTTTTATTGGCAATGCCAAAGTGACATCCTATAATTTGACCTGCTTGTACGAGGTGAGTCACAGGATAACGACAGCTCTCAGAAATTTTGTTGCTACATCCGGCGTGATCGAATTTGAAACGAAACTCGCGGAAAAACTGACGGACTTCAATAATCAATATTTTCCAATCGCCTTCAAACGCCAAGTCAGAACGGGTGAAATCAATCAAAAGCAGTATGGAGCTGAAAAGGAAGCGGCTTTTTTAGAAACATATCACAACCTTGTTGCTGAGTACCAAATTGAGACGCAGATGCCAACCGATTCTGCTCGTTTCATGAAGCAGTGGTATCTTCCGGGAGTTAGAGCTGAGATTGATCTCGTCTATAGTTTGATTAGAAAAGTAGAGGATCCTTCAATACAAAACGCCTTGATGTTAATATTAAGCAGGACTATCCGTTCTTGCAGAGCCACAACGCATGCGGATTTAGGCACACTGCGGGAACCCGTGACGACGACATATTATTGCCGAAAACATGGAAAAGTCTGCAAACCGCTCTTTTCAATTCTTAATTGGTGGGAACGATACTGCAAGGATAGTGTGCAACGCTGGTCTGAATTCAGGAAGTTAAAAACGGATACCTTTCAATACTGTATAACGGGAGACTCCCGGACAATCAATATCTTTGGAATGTTGGGGCGCGACCTTCAACAATTCGCGGAACTGGCACAGAAACAGCGGATTAAGGGTATTTTTACAAGTCCGCCGTATGTTGGACTTATTAATTATCACGAACAGCACGCCTATGCCTATGATCTCTTTGGTTTCAAGAGGTTAGATGAATTGGAGATTGGTCCCCTGTTTAGAGGTAAAGGGCGTGAGGCGAGAGAATCATACATTCAGGGCGTAGCAGAGGTTTTTAAGAACTGTAAGCGATTTTTGGCTGATGATTATGACATCTTCGTTGTCGCGAACGATAAATTTAATATGTATCCAACTATTGCTGAAATGGCGGGTATGCAGATTGTTAATCAACACAAAAGACCCGTCTTGAATCGGACCGAAAAGAATCGGGAATCAGCATATTCCGAGACAATATTTCACTTGAAAGAGAAAAAGGATTGAAACTATGCCCTCACAACGGCAGATAAAGATTAAGGAAAAGATTAAAGATTGCTTGCGGGCTAAGTTCCAATCCTATAGTCCAGAGACGCGCTATATGCCATTTCACCATCGTCTACTTGGTAAAGATAGGATGGTCTTATATTCGTTTATCCAATCTTTAAATACGACATTTGGAATTTCAATTTATGAACCCGTGGCTGTTACCTTAGCACGTGAAAGATTTAAGGTTGCAGAAACCCAAGTTAAACCCTTTAACGAAATCAGTTCCAAAGCACATCAGCAAATTCAGACAATAATGGATGAACTAGCTATTGATGAGAGGGAACTTGATAAACCAACTGAAATAGAACAAATTAGAAAGGTTTGTCGAACTGGAACTTTAGACAAAGTAAGACTGACACAAGTAGATATCTGGTTGGAAAACTATGAGGGTGAGTTGTTTTTAATTGACCTGAAAACTGTAAAACCTAACAAAGGTAATTTTAAGGAATTCAAACGAACGCTTTTGGAGTGGACCGCCGCCGAATTAGCAAGAAATTCAGAAGTTGTTGTAAATACAATGATTGGCGTCCCTTACAATCCTTATGAACCAAAACCTTATGAACGATGGACGATGAAAGGGGTCCTAGATCGGGATCACGAAGTTTTAATCGCAGAAGAACTCTGGGATTTTTTGGGTGGTGAAGGAACTTACGCAGAGCTGCTGGATGCCTTTGAGCAAGCTGGTATCGAGTTACGACCAGAGATTGATAGTTATTTCGAGAAATTTAGATATGAAAGTTGACAACGCTTTTGATAAAACGGAATTACTGCAGCATCTCAGGACCGCCTACGCGATTCCGTTGTGTTCCATAACTTTTTTGCCGGAAGGCGAGGATAGTTACGGCTACATCGTGGTATCCGAAACCGGTGAAAAGTACTTTGCCAAAGCGTCTACTTCTGTACCGGATTCTTGCTTGCAATATGCGTCGCTTCTGCGGCATCAAGGTAACATATCTGGCGTTGTTGCTCCATTGAAAGCGTCAGATGGAACATTGAGTATCCCGTGGCACGATTTTCGCGTCTCGTTGTTCCCCTTTATTGAAGGTAGAAGCCGTTGGGACTTATGGAAGATCGGGAAAGATTTCACTGATGTAGAACTCCGTCAGACGGCTGCCCTATTAGCGACAATCCACCTTTGCACGGATGAAATTGAGACGTGTCACCTGACGACATCAAAATATGATTTGCCGCTACGAAATGAGCTTTACGCGGTCCTTGAGTCTCCTATGAAAGGGATAGCCTCTCAAAATCGATACCAAAAGCAGCTGCTTGAGACACTTGCAGCGCACCGATCTTCGATTTTAGAAACAATGGATAGATATGATGAATTAGGACGCTCAGCGGTGGTATCACAAACATCTTTTGTAATTACACACGGCGATCCGACTCCGGGTAATCTCATTCTGGATACTGAAGACCAGCTGCACCTGATTGATTGGGATGGTATTTCTTTGGGACCCGCTGAGAAAGATCTTTTTGCTTTTACTGGAGAACGATTTGATGTAGTGTTAGAAAGTTATCTGAAGACAAGGCAGAATGGAGTGGCCCTACATACAGACATCTTCGGTTTCTATATCTACGAATGGGCACTCAATGAAATTCGAGATTACGGCACCAAAATTCTTTTTAAGAACAGCGACGCACATCAGAATGAATATGACTGGGAAAGCCTGCAAGACTACTTACCACCCAACCGAGAATACATGGAAGATGGAATTGCGGCTATCCAAAGCACACTCGGTAGGTTTAATGCCCTACCTAATACTGGAGGTTAGGTAATGTCTGAAATCAAATCTGTGCTACTGTGGGAAAATCAACGGCGATATGTGCGAGAAGCGATTGATGCCGGCACACTCAAGGGAGCGATTATTCCAACGGGTAGTACAGAGCAACACAACGAACATTTGGCGATGTATCACGATACGCAAAGTGCGGTGTATGTCTCCAAATTGGCGGCTGAGAAATTATTCCCGCGGGTTATCGTCACAACGCCTTTGGCAATCGGTGTATCGGAACACTGGATGGACCACAAAGGCACGCTCACGCTCCGCCCAGAGGTCTTTGGTGAAGTGCTTTATGACGTTGCTGACAGTATGCGCCGGCATGGGATTGATAACATCCTGATTGTCAATGGGCACGCGGGAAATTCAGGACCTGTAACTGAACGCTTGGCGGGATTCCGAGAGAAACTTGGTATTAACCTTGAGTATCATTCTTATTGGGAAGCATACGATGAAGAACTGGTCAAGGCACAGATGGAATCTGGGATTTGCCCTGGGCACGCAGCGGAATTTGAGACAGCATTTGCCCTCGCTGCTTTCGCAGAAAATGTTGACTGGAACGGTGTCGATTACGACAGCGCGAAACTCACTATCTCAGATGCAGGGCAGGCGAAATCTGATCGGGAATATCACCATCAGGCAAAATTAGCGACAGTCGATAAAGGACATGCGATGATTAATGTTGCTGTGGACTGGGTCGCCGAAAAGATGCAGGCGATGCTTTCGTAACTTTATTCAGTTGTTGGCGGGGTGGCTATCAGCCATCAGCCGTCGGCTATCAGGCAAGAGATTCTCTTTCTGACCGCTGACTGCTGACCGCTGATCGCTATTTTGCCATCTAATGTCCTTCAATCGCTTTGCGCAAGCCATCACCGTTTTCACGCCACCAACTATAGAGAACGGAAATATCGGTCCCAATACAGAAATGCCGGACTCCGATATCGAGGTAGCGTTTTGCGTCGTCGGGACTCCCGATTTCAGCGCGTGGTGGCACCCCCATCTTTATTGCGGTCTTGAACACTTTATCGTGTGCTCCACTGATTTCGGGAGCCCCACGCTGACCGACTTTCCCGATACTCATCGAATAATCCGAACCCCCCCACTGAATCATGTCAACGCCTTCAACAGATAGCACCTCTTCAAGGTTGTCAACAGTCCCTTTTTTCTCAATCATAATAACGTTAACGACATCGCGGAGGGCTTGGACGTATTCTGGGCCTCCACCGTAGCCCATATAGGAGAACCGACGGGTTGCCACGCCGTAACTACCGCCATCTTCCGGCGTATCCGCACGCGTAATCTTCACACATTCCTTGACATCTTCAACGTTTAAGCCAGAACCGATCGCACGCTGAGCGATGAAACCCCGTGGTTCTTGGTCAACCTTAATCATTGTGGAGATGTTGTGCAGTTCAGCCGCCCGACATAAGTTATCCAGATCGTGCAGATCAAACGGACCGTATTCCGCCACAAATTCGACGTAGTCATACATTCCTGTGTGCCCAATCGCTTCAACGATGGAGGGCCAAGTGGTATGGATATGCGTGCCGACTGTAGGCTTGCCTGCGTTGAGTAGTTCTCGAAAGGTATTTGTTCTCATGAATTGCTCCTCTATTTTTGAGTCTAAGGCTGGTTAAAAGCCTACATTAACGTTAGCAGAGATCTGCACTTTTTTCAACAACTTTCGGCTTGTAAACTTCACCGAAAAGTGCTTGATCATCGGTACGATTTCTGTTAGACTGATAACTATCGTGAGGAATTATAATGTTCACTGCCGACGCGGCATTGATTTAACGGAAAACTACCGTGAAACAAAGTGGAACGGTGGCTAAATATAATAGAGCAAAAAATGGAAAACTTAATTACGTTACCAACAAATTTCTCGGATTACTTGACAATTGAAAACGCCGATCTCCGTTTTGCAGAGGCGAGTGAAGTCGCAGAACGTGTTATGGGAGCAGGCGTTGAAATCTACGCCAATATGGATCACGCCGCTATTTTCTGTGATCCACCTCATCTCGTTGCTGATGGTCTGAAACAACTCGGTTATGTCAACGGATGGGATGCGCGGTGTTATCCATCGCCTGTTGACGGTTGCGATTATATCAATGTCTCTGCCCAATTGCCAATGAACAGTCCAGCGCGCGATGACGGATGGTTCGATTACGTTGCTGTCGTGCATCCGGTTGACAAAACAGCACTCCAACACATGCTCGGACAGGGATATGGAAATCCGTTTATCCATCATCTGACATGGGGACTTGTGCCACCAGAACGCACCGTCACTGATGATTTTGAATATGCTAACCTTGTCGTCCCGTTTATGGTAGAAAGACGAGAGGTCATTGGCGAAGCAATTGGTGATGATCCCGGTACGCTGATTATCGCGTTGCCGGATCAGGTCATGGCACACCCAAACTTTGAAGAAGCGTTACCAGCGTGGCTCGGTGGGCTTGACGAAGAGGAATATCAAGTTGAATCTATGCAGGGCGGTGGTTTCCTGATCCAGTTTTTCGTGCTAACGGGTGGTAGGATTGAAGTAGCACTTCGCGTAGACACAACGCAGACATTTAACCCGAAAAGCGTCCACAAAATTTCGGAAGATGAAATTAGTGCTGTGCAAGGGAAATAGATAAGTTGTCTTTCTTTATTGAATGAATTGACAGCCAATCGCTTGTCCTGTGAGAAAGTCTTCTTAGCATTGATGCCATTGACAGTGACATTTTAAAGTTATCGCCCATCAAAAATGGGGTTGGGTATGAAGATATATGAGTTAATCTGGCCCCAAGATAGAATAGATCATATTGCCCGGCACGGTGTCACAACTGATGAGGTTAAAGAAGTTTGTTTGAATGAATCGTTTGTTCAACGTGCAAAATCCCAAGGCGAAAATCCAGTCTACTATGTTTTAGGGCAAACAAACGCAGGACGTTATCTATTTTGTGTCATCATCCGATTTCCTGATGGTAGAGGTTATCCTGTCACAGCGAGAACGATGACTGATACGGAAAAGCGACGATATAGACAATGGAGAGACCGATGAATCGTAAAAACATTCCAAAAACCGACTCTATTCAAGAGCTTGCACATTTCTGGGATACACATGATTTAACGGATTTTGAAGACGAGCTTGAAGAAGTGAGTGAACCTATTTTTGAACTTGGAACCCAACTTCTTGTTCTCTTAGATCCCAGAGAATTGGAAGCACTTAATGCCCTTGCTAAGTCTCGGGACACTTCTCCTGCAAATCTCATCCGAGAGTGGCTTATTGAACGTCTCGAGGCTTCATCAGAACCAATGACTTAATTGGTATTCGCCTATAGATGCGTTCCCCAATCTGCTCTTTAGTTTCCCCAGCGGGGCGGCATGTCTGTAGTAACATTGGTTTACCAACTCCGAACTTAACTACCCCTTTAGATTATTTTGGAGGCACCGACTAAAATGGAAGATAGAGAAATTATGGAATGCAGTATAATGGATCAAGTTCGCGAAATGCGGCGTAAGATTTCTGCGGAATTCGGACATGACTTCAACCAATTGGTGGCATATTACCAAGGATTAGAGGACGAAATGCGAAAGTCTGGCAAATACAAGTTCGCAGATCCACCAAACAAAGATATTAAACGCGGAGATAATTTCGGCATTAAATCAGAATCTTGAAAGAGAAAGTGGGAAACACCATTGGTGTTTTGTCTGTTTCCCTTGACGACGGAAATTTTATGTGACATACTTAACATAGTTTTATAGGAACACCAATCTTTCATCATTTTTCAAGGAGGTGACACGATGCAGCAAAAGGTTCACTCCGCGCCAACACTCGTCTACCCTTCCTCGGACGGCAAACCTATGGCAGAAACAGACAAACATCGTAAACTGATGGTGGATTTCATTCAGATGCTCGAATATCATTTCCGGGAAACTAATGATGTTTATGTGTCCGGGAATCTGTTGATGTATTATGAAGAAGGAAATCCACGGAAATCTATTGCCCCAGACGTGTTCGTGGTATTCGGTGTCGGGAAAAAACCGCGCCGCACCTACCTGACATGGGAAGAAGGCAGCACTCCTGATTTTGTGCTGGAAGTGGCGAGTCCGAGTACTTACCAGCATGACTTCGGTCCTAAGAAGCAACTTTACGCCTCTGTACTTGCCGTGAAAGAGTATTATATTTACGATCCGTATGGAGATATAACCCCATCCTTTATTGGGTATCGACTCACAGATGGAGAATATAAAGAGATAGCGTTTGTAGAAGGACGGCTCCCATCAACTGTCCTCGGTGATCTGGAATTGGGCGAGCATGCAGGCGACCTACGTCTCTATAATCCAGCAACGCAACAGTGGTTGCAACCGCCTGAAGAACGGGCAGAACAAATGGAAGCCGAACTTGCCGAGGCTTTAGCCGAACTCGAACGCCTCCGCGCGAAGACATAAGTCTTACTCCAAACGGAGATCTGCTGAGAAATACTTTGTTTGCAAAACGAACATACAAACACTACAAAGGTAAATAAAATGGCAAAAAATAGGAAAGGGATATGTCACCTCTGTGGAAGTTATAAAAAATTGTCGTTTGAGCATCTACCTCCAAAAAAGGCATTTAACGATTGTCCTGTAAAGCATTACAATTATTTTATGGGGATCACTGAGGGGAACTACAATAATCAGACTTCTCAAAAGGGTTTAGGGGGCTACACGCTCTGCGAAGGTTGTAACAACAAAACAGGTTCATGGTACGGCACGGCATTCATTAAATGGGCATGTCAAAGCATGAATATACTTGAATACACACAAAATCAACCATCCCTCTACTATCGGTTCCGTATCTTTCCCGTACGAGTGATAAAGCAGATCGCTTGTATGATGTTTAGTGTCAACACCGACGAATTCAGGCAATACCATCAAGAATTAGTCAAGTTCGTCTTAAACAGGGAAGAATATTACTTGAATCCTGATATCAAGTTTTTCGCATTCTATAATGCTGCAGGATTTCGTATGTCGGGTGGAATGGTAAAAGTAAAAACTAACAACTTTAATATGGACAGTCTGGAGGGGATCGGAGAAAGCGTAGACAGAATACGGACTAAAATTGAAACGCATTGTGCCCTTAGTGAACTAAGCTTTCCTCCGCTAGGGTACGTGTTAACTTTTGACTCGGAACTGCCCGATCCAAGACTCGTTGATATTTCTTACTTCGCGAAATATCGTTATGATGATTTGTGTTCTATTGAGTTACGGCTTCCTGTTCTTCCCATAGATTCACCTTACCCGACAGACTATCGGAGTCGTCAAGAGATAGAGTACTAAACAACGAAATGTAGGTTCGTAAAAACGACTATTATTTAAAATGAAATTGCAGGTGAACACCTTGCCTAATACAGAAATAGATACTATGAGACACACCCGTTTTCTCATTCCAACGCTACTGCTTGTTACAACCTGTTTCCTCCCAAACGGTTTCGCGCAAGATTATGTTCATTATGATAGTGTAGTATTTAGTCCTGATGGCAAGACGCTAGCAAGTGGGAGTTGGGACAACACCATTCGTTTGTGGGATGCAACGACTGGCAAACATCTGCGAACCCTCACCGGGCACACGAATTGGGTCAATAGTATTGCCTTCAGTCGGGATGGTCAGACGCTAGCAAGCGCAAGTTCGGATAAAACTATCCGTCTCTGGGATGTACTCACAGGTAGACCCAAGATAACGCTTAGAGGCCATACGGGGTTAGTCTTTAGCGTCTCGTTCAGCCCGGATGATCAAACGCTGGCGAGTGGAAGTACAGACACTACTCTACGTTTGTGGAATGCCTCCGTAGGTACACATTTGTGCACACTCATTAGGAATACGTATTGGGTCAATAGTGTATCTTTCAGTCCAGATGGCCGCACACTCGCGAGTGGGGGTAGTGATAAAACCTTTAGTCTTTGGGATACAGTCACTAGACAGCACAAGAAAACACACATTGGACATCCGGCATCAGTCAATAGCATATCTTTCAGTCCAGATGGCCGCACACTCGCGAGTGGGAGTTCGGATAAAACCATTCGTCTCTGGGATGTTCCCATAGGTAGACACAAAATAACGCTCACTGGACATACAGGCTCTGTCAATAGCATATCTTTCAGTCCAGGTGGTCGCACATTGGCAAGCGGCAGTTCGGACAAAACCATTCGCTTGTGGGATATAAAGACAGACAGTCCTCTCCAAACTCTTATAGGGCATACGGGTAGTATCCGTAGTGTATCCTTCAATCTGAACAATCAGATGTTAGCAAGTGGGAGTTTGGATAAAACCATTCGCTTATGGCGAGTTTCGCCGCCGCGGTCGACATCCGCCAATCTATCCATACCAACACCCTCAAAGTCTACCGCTGACCAAATCTATAACAATGCCATCCGTTCCGTTATGTGGATAGTCAACCCCGGTATAGGCGAGGGCAGCGGGGTCCTCATTGACAAGCAATTCAAACTCGCTATCACCAACGCACACGTCACAGATAAACAGAACACGATAGACGTATATTTTCCCGCTCCCGATGAAAATGGCAAACTCATTAAGGACAGGAACTTCTATGTGACGAGCAGTGATGTGCTAAAGCGACTGGGTTATTATACCAAAGGACATGTCGTCGCGAAAGATGAAAAGACAGACCTTGCAATCATCAGACTGGAGGGTCTCCCCGAAACCGCCCGAGAGATTGACT
>JAGWBV010000007.1:11200-63451 GCA_021295715.1 Candidatus Poribacteria bacterium
AATCCGGGTGGACAAAACCTCTGGCGGTGGACGCTCGGTGAATTTCTGAACGACCAAAGCGGTTTCCTTCACATCCAATCCGATGTTTTTGGTGGTAACAGCGGCGGACCAGTACTTAACAAACAAGGTGTTTTGCTGGGGATTATCGCAAGAAGTGACAGGCACATGAATGCCTTGGCGATTCCAGTGAAAGACATAAACCGGTTACTGTCTGAATCGCGGTTAGAACATTCAAGGTCCCATAGATAGAATTATAGTAAAGTCCATAATTACTTGGACATTACAAGGCGAGGATACAATCCTCGCCAGCGGTGGTGTGGGGAACTTTGTTCATTGAGCACCTATTCACATATTTTGGGATGTTACTATAAACACACAAGAGCGAGATCTGTGATACTAACTTTTAGGAAAGAGGTACTAACAGATGGCATATAGCAATTTTACATTAGAAATGGTGCGAACAGCGTTTCAATTAGAGATAGTTGAGTCCGCAGGCATTTTTTCTGAAAACGACATTAGCACGAAATGTACCGTTAGCGATCACCATCAACACAGAAAAAGCAAAATCAGAACTGATTATCGCCGATATTCTCGTTGAACTCCGAGAACAGCTGGAACGTCGTATCAGTCTCTTTTCTGGCATTGATTTCAGCATTGATGACGAAAACGGATTGACTGGGGTTTGTGATTTTTTGGTGAGTTTGTCGCCTGTGCAATCTTTTTTAGAGGCACCCGTCATCATCCTCGTCGAGGCAAAGAAAGATGACCTAACTGTAGGTCTTGGACAGTGTGTTGCCGAGATGCTCGCAGCACAACGCTTTAATACTGAAAAAGGCAATAACATCCCTTATATCTATGGGGCTACCACTTCGGGGATAGATTGGCGATTCCTCAAATTGGAAGGGCAAAGACTCCACATTGATATGGTAATTTACCCGATCGCACAGTGCGACAAAATCCTCGGCATCCTCTCAAGCATGGTAGGAGGTTCTGACAATAGGTAAGCCCTAAACAATAAAAAAGTTTGCAATTGAAACACAAATGTGTTATACTATAATAGGAAGTAGGGTGTTAATGTCAAGAACCTTTTTAATCCAATCCAGAGAGGTTGAAAAAAGGATGAAAAAATACAATTTGAATCGGAATCATAATGTAGACTGTCCATCGGCAGCGGTTGGATGATGCCTTTCTCGTCACATCAGACGGGAGGGGCTTTTTTTATTGAGAGAACACAAGCGACAAACTTTACCTATCAACTCGACTCCGTTCCAAGAGATTCAAGCACGAGTTGATGGATAAACGGGGCAAAAATAAATGACTTCTTTAGATACCTTGGGGCGTGAAAAAGCACAAGTCATGAACACCGAAGAAATTCGGCGTGCCTTGCTCAGGATCGCCCACGAGATTTTAGAGCACAATCATAAACACATTGACGATCTCGTACTTGTCGGTGTCAAAAGTCGGGGGGACATTCTTGCGCACCGTATTGCTGAAAACCTTGAGCGAATCGAAAACATTGAAGTCGATGTGGGTGCGATTGATGTGACGCTATACCGTGATGATATCAATCTTCATGAGACGCAAATTCAAGTCAACAGCACTGAACTTCCGTTTGATATTACTGGGAAATGGGTCATTTTGGTGGATGAGGTGCTTTATACGGGACGTACCGTTCGTGCGGCAATGGATGCGCTGATGGATTTCGGTCGTCCAGCTGCGATCCAATTGGCGACCCTCATTGATAGAGGGCACCGCGAATTGCCAATTGCCTCCAATTATGTCGGCAAAAATGTTCCGACCTCCCGAAAAGAGTTCGTCAGAGTGCAACTCGCCGAAGAGAGCGGCGTTGATTCGGCAGTGATTTATGAGAAGGACGAGGAATGAGCGACGCATTTATCACCAACGGGCGTATCATCGACCCTGCTAACAACATTGATGAAGTTGGTAATCTTTCCATCGTTAACGGCAAAATTGAGGCGGTCGGTGGCGGAGAAAAACGAACAGAATCCCCGTCAGCCAATGTGTATGACGCAACAGGGCTGATTGTTACACCCGGATTGATCGATATGCACGTCCATCTCCGTGAACCCGGGCGACTGGGACGGCTGCGGCTGCAGCGGGTGGATTCACATCGGTTGCTTGTATGGCGAACACGTCTCCTGTTATAGACACGCCCGAAAAGATCGAACAGATCTATGACACCACACGCGAGACAGCAGAGACAAACGTGTACCCTTTTGGAAGTATTACCAAAAATCTCGCGGGTGATGAACTCACAGATATGCGTGGAATGCGTGCCGCTGGTGCAATTGGTTTCAGCGATGATGGCATTACTGTCATGAACGCCGCCCTTATGCGCGACGCACTCGCGTTGAGCGCGGAACTCGGTTTCCCAATTATGGTTCACTGCGAAGAGCACAACCTGAACGCGGGAGCTGTCATGAATTTAGTCATCGGAAGTCCAAACGCTGCGGAGGACATCATCGTCGCGCGTGACATCATGTTAGCAGAGATGACAGGTGGACACCTTCATGTTCTCCATGTCAGTACGGCAGGGGCAGTTGAGTTGGTGCGCCAAGGAAAACGTCGAGGTGTCCATGTGACTGCCGAGGCATGTCCACATCACTGGATCCTCACCGATAGGGAAATAGAAAAGCAAGGGACGAATGCGAAGATGCATCCACCCCTGCGTACACAGACCGATATTGACGCTGTTATTGAGGGTTTACGCGATGGCACAATTGACGCAATCGCGACGGATCACGCGCCGCATGCACCAGAAGAAAAGGCGCGAGGCATGCTTGAGGCACCGAATGGAATTATCGGTCTGGAGACCTGTGTGCCACTTGTGTTTACATCTCTCGTTGACCCGGGGCACCTCACAATGACTGAAGCAATTGCGAAAATGACTTCTATTCCAGCAAATATACTCGGTATCAATCGTGGAACACTTTCTATTGGTGCAGTCGGAGATGTGACAGCGATTAATCCAGACTTCGTCAATCAGGTTGACGTGACAAAATCTCGTTCAAAAAGTCGGAACACTCCTTTTGAAGGTTGGGAACTTAAGGGCTGGCATGCTATTACACTCAGAGAAGGCAGCAGAATAGGAGTACGCCCCAACTCAGAATAAAAAAGCGAGTCGCCTGCAACATACGCAGAAATCCGCAGAAACGCCCAAGCAAAAACCCCAAGCAAAAACATGCAGGCGGATATATGGAGAGGACAGCTTCTCACGCAACCCGCCTGAACGAACCGCAAGGAAAATTAAAAATATGAAAGCGATTCTCGCATTAGCGGACGGGACAGTCTTTGAAGGCGAGCAGTTTGGCGCGACAGGCGAAACCATCGGCGAAGTCGTCTTTAATACCAGTATGACGGGCTATCAGGAAGTTTTGACCGATCCTTCCTACAAAGGACAGATCGTAACGATGACATATCCATTGATAGGCAACTACGGTTGCAACGAAGCAGACGTAGAATCTATCGGTCCACAGGTAGAAGGGTTTGTCGTTCGTGAATACAGTGCATACTATAGTAATTGGCGCTCAAAATGGAGTTTGGATTCTTATCTCGCTGAACACGACGTTATTGGCATCCAAGGCATTGATACTCGCGCACTCACCCGCCGCCTCCGTGTTCACGGGGTAATGAACGGATGTCTCTCCACAGAGGATGTGAATCCTGAGAGTCTTATCGCGAAAGCCAAAGCGTGGCACGGTTTGGTAGGCTGGGACTTGGTGCAACGGGTGACGTGTCCGAGTTCGTATGCGTGGCGACAACCTGAAGAAAACAACTCCCATCCCAAATATCGCGTCATTGCCCTCGATTTCGGCATCAAATATAACATTTTGCGCCAACTGACCGAACACGGTTGTGAGGTTCAAGTCGTGCCAGCAAAAACATCCGCTGAAGAGATCCTCGCAGCGGAACCGGATGGTATATTTCTCTCAAATGGACCGGGGGATCCAATGCCAGTTGACTATGCGATCCAGACCATTCAAACACTCATAGGCAAAAAGCCGCTTTTCGGTATCTGCTTAGGACATCAGTTGCTGGGGCTCGCGCTGGGTGGAAAGACATTTAAATTGAAATTCGGACACCGGGGTGTGAACCAACCTGTCAAACATTTTGAGACGGACCGAGTCGAAATTACCTCACAAAATCATGGATTCTGCGTTGATATCGATTCACTACCGAACAGTGTTGACGTTACACATATCAATCTGAATGATGACACACTTGAGGGAATACAACACCGGGAATATCCCATTTTTTCTGTACAATATCATCCGGAAGCATCACCGGGTCCACACGATGCAAGTTATCTTTTCTCGCGTTTTACTGAAATGATGGAATAGCCATTAGCCATCAGCCGTCAGCCGTCAGCAAGAAGACTCTGGGTCATCAGAAACCTCTTTGCTGATAACTGAAAACCGACAGCGAATAAAAAATGCCAAAACGAACAGACATAGATAAAATCTTAATTATTGGATCCGGTGCGATTATCATCGGACAGGCTTGTGAGTTTGATTACTCCGGAACGCAGGCGTGTAAGGCACTCAAAGAAGAAGGGTACGAAATTACGCTTGTCAATAGCAATCCTGCGACTATCATGACAGATCCGGATTTTGCCGATCAGACCTATATTGAGCCGATTACAGCGGACACAGTGGAGCTTATAATTGCCAAGGAACGTCCGCAAGCATTGCTGCCAACACTCGGTGGGCAAACAGCTTTGAACGTGTCTGTTGAACTTGCCGAATCTGGTGTGTTAGACGAATATGAGGTTGAGCTGATTGGTGCGAAATTGCCTGCTATCCAAAAAGCGGAGGATCGCGCGCTCTTTAAAGAGGCGATGACAAAAATCGGATTGGCAGTTCCGAAGAGCGGTATCGCCCACTCGGTACAAGAAGCACTCGCGCTCGTTCAAGAGATCGGATTCCCAGCGATCATCCGTCCTGCGTTTACGCTTGGTGGCACAGGTGGCGGTATCGCTTACAACATCGAAGAATACGAGAAAATGGTTGCGTCGGGGCTTGCCCTGAGTCCAATCAATGAACTACTCATTGAAGAGTCTGTCATCGGATGGAAAGAATTCGAATTGGAAGTTATGCGCGATGGTGCGGACAATGTCGTCATAATATGCTCAATTGAAAATGTCGATGCCATGGGAGTCCACACCGGCGATAGCATCACTGTGGCACCTATCCAAACATTGACAGATAAAGAATATCAACTGATGCGGGATTCAGCGATCAAGATTATTCGAGAGATTGGTGTGGATACAGGCGGCTCCAATATCCAATTTGCTGTTGATCCAAAGACTGGCAAACAGGTCGTCATTGAGATGAACCCTCGCGTTTCCCGGAGTTCCGCCCTTGCGTCAAAAGCCACTGGATTTCCAATTGCGAAAATCGCAGCGAAACTCGCTGTCGGCTATAATTTAGATGAGATTCCCAACGACATTACAGCTGAGACGCCCGCATGCTTTGAGCCGACTATTGATTACGTGGTCGTCAAAATTCCGAGATGGGCTTTTGAAAAGTTTCAAGGGACCGATGAAACACTCACAACACAGATGAAATCTGTCGGCGAAGCGATGGCTATCGGAAGAACCTTTAAAGAGGCATTACAAAAAGGATTGCGTTCGTTGGAGACCGGATGGCACGGTTTAGATAACCATCCACTTGAGGCGTTACCACTTTCTGAACTACCGAGCAAGTTAAGCATTCCGAACGTCAAACGAATTTTTTATATTAAAGCGGCTCTCGCACGTGGGATGAGCATTGAGGAAATTCACGCTTACACACACATCGACCCATTTTTTCTCTACAATATGAAGGAAATCGTTGATTTTGAAAACGCTTTGTCTGAACCTGATGCCCGACACTATATAGACCAGCATTTACAAAATCCTGATACCGATGGTGAGGTTCCCAAAAAACTTTTACAACAAGCAAAACAGTTCGGATTTTCAGATCGACAGTTGGGGGACATTTACGGTGTTTCTGAAGAAACCATCCGAGAATGTCGGAAAGGTCTCGGCGTTCATGCAACTTTCAAAACTGTTGACACTTGTGCCGCGGAGTTTGAAGCAGAAACGCCTTACTATTATTCGACCTGTTCGAGTGAAGATGAGGTGCGTCCGTCTGATAAACCTAAAATCATGATACTCGGTGGCGGTCCGAATCGTATTGGTCAGGGGATCGAATTCGACTACTGTTGTGTCCATGCCGCCCTCGCACTCAAAGCCGATGGTTATGAAACCATCATGGTAAACAGTAATCCAGAGACTGTTAGTACCGATTATGATACCTCCGATCGGCTTTACTTTGAACCGTTAACCTGTGAAGACGTTCTCAATATTTATCACAAAGAGAAGCCATCTGGTGTGATTGTTCAATTCGGTGGGCAAACCCCGTTGAACCTTGCGATTGCGCTCAAAGCTGCAGGTGTACCGATTATCGGTACGAGTCCTGAAGATATAGCCCGTTCCGAGGACCGGCGCCTTTTCAAAGCGGTTTTAGACGACATCGGGTTAATGCAACCGCCTAACGGAACAGCGACATCGAGTGAGGAAGCTGCCCCTATAGCTGCGGCACTCGGCTATCCTGTTATCGTTCGTCCGTCGTATGTTTTAGGCGGACGCGCCATGCAGATCGTTTACGATGAAGAACTCCTGCACGAATACATGCACTCCGCTGTTCAAGCTTCACCTGAACATCCTGTACTCATAGATAAATACCTTGAAGAAGCGATTGAAGTGGATGTTGATGCAATATCTGATGGAAACCTTACCGTTATCGGTGGTATCATGGAGCACATTGAGGAGGCTGGCATCCATTCAGGGGACAGTGACTGCGTGCTGCCACCTTATACGCTCGTGGATGAACAGATTGAAAATCTCAAGACCTTCACCTACGCCTTGGCAAAAGCCCTAAATGTCCGTGGTTTGATGAACGTCCAATACGCGATAAAGAACGATGAGATTTATGTGCTTGAGGTGAATCCGCGGGCATCCAGAACCATTCCATTCGTGAGTAAAGCCATTGGTGTGCCGCTAGCAAAGCTCGCAGCACGTGCGATGGCTGGCAAGTCCCTCACTGAACTTGGGTTTACAAACGAAATTGAACCCGCGTATTTCAGTGTCAAGGCTCCGGTATTTCCTTTTAACCGCTTTCCGGGTTCAAACACGCGCTTGGGTCCTGAGATGAAATCGACTGGGGAGGTCATGGGAATTGATACCGATGTTTCCCGCGCCTTTGCGAAGGCACAAAAGGCGTGTGGTTATACTTTACCACTCGGTGGTAAGGTCTTCATCAGTGTGAAAAACAAAGATAAGCGTGCCATTATTTTCATCGCCAAAAAACTTACGGACATGGGTTTCGAGCTTATCGCTACGCACGGAACCGCAAAGGTCCTCCTTCGCAATGGAATGGAGTCAGAGCTGGTCTTCAGTATCGGTAAAGGGAGACCGACGATTCATGATTACATCAAAAATCATGCGGTAGATCTTATCATCAACACACCGACCGGGGACTTACATCGTCCTAATGAACTCCTAATTCGCGAAATGGCGATAGCACACGATATCCCGATCTTCTCAACCATACCCGGAGCGGCTGCGGCTGTTAACGCCATTGACGCGTTGCAGCGCGGAGATATTACAGTCACGCCACTTCAAGATTATTTTCAGTTGCTTTAATAGTTTTCAGCTCTCTATTCTCAGTTTTCAGTTAAAAGGTCTCCGTTGATACAAACTATCCCTTTTACTGACGACTGACGACTGATAACTGGCGACTTTTAAAAAAAGGATAGATATATAAATGGCGAATGAATCTATACAGAGAAACACCCGGTGGGTTCAAACTTTCGACCGAATACTTGAGTCGCTAAACCTTGATGCAGAGCGTCCTGTGAGTGTTCTGCAGATTGAAGATGGTAGGGAAGTCGTCGTTGTACAACCCAATGCTTTCACTATCTCGCGAATTTATGCGACTGGTCGTCCTGATGGTATGCGTCCACACGGTGTAGATTCCTATTACGATTACTTCTTCGCGAGGTTGCGAGAGTATGAAGAACAGCACGGAACCCGTGAGGGGTTTCAATTGGAGTCGGAGGAATGGGAAATCCTTTTTGAGGAATCTTTTCATCGTTATACCCGTTACCTTCTATTCGCAGGTATCAAACGGTGGGAAGATGTCCAACGCGATACCGCTACGAATCTGGCAGTAACAAATTTGGCACGCGAATGTGCTCCATCCGAAACTGCTTGGCGGAGTTACCAGTATAAGGGATATATGCTCATGATGCACAGCATCGCTAAGGCAGAATTGAGCCTGCAAGAGGACGATACAGCGACAGCATTGCAACAGATTGACGCTGGAATACAACAGATTGGGGAGTTCTGTGGCGAATGTTTACGCGAGGAACACGGTGAGGCAGAAAATATTACCCGTGAACGTTATCTCAGCAACCTTATAGAATTTCGATCCGATCTGGAGACACTGGATTCAGACGCTACCGAAGCAGAAAGCGATGAAGAAGATATCTTGGCAGAGTTGGAGAGATTGCTAAACGAGGATGAGGAATAGGGTAAGGTTCTATTAGGACACTATTGTTCAGGGGCTGTTGTTTTAAAACTTTATCGTCCACTACGTCTCGTCTTCATGTGGTGCTTGTATCAGGATACCTCCAAAGAACAGGAACGCGATGCCTCGGATGAGCACATGCAATTGTATCCCGAAGTCCAAAAGAACACCGACTGGAAAAGCGATCACTGAAACAAAGAACAGATAACCAGCAACCGGATTTCCCCACGAATGGAGCGCGGAGCCGTAGCAGATTGCAAGAAGTGCACAGAGGAATGCTCCGGTCATAAAGAGAGCTTCCCCCCACTCTGCCCACAATGCGTAGAATGAGGTGCTAATTGCAGCGGTCGTTGATTCGCTGGCAAGTTCGGATAGCAAGTTTAAAGGAGCAGTTTGTGAACAATGGGCTATCAATTCTATGGTAAGCCAAGGGATGGCGAAGCAGGCTCCGAGAATACTACGTGAACCAGCGTCTGAAGAAAGTAAACCATACCCAGCTAATAGCATTGGCACAAGTAAAATGGTCGAAACGACCCCTATTCCGTGATAAACCCCAATTTTTCCTATGAGTTCCAGTTGTTCTGCTGATGGGAGTGAAGAAAGAGTCGATAAACCAAAAATAAACCAAATACTTGAGGCAAGCATGAGAAAACCACTCAAGCCGCCAGTAAGCCCACCGAGTCTATACAGTGAGCTGAGCTTTTTGTCCATTCATTCCTCCGAAAAAGTGCAATAAAATTCTTCGTATCAAATGCTATAATTCTATCGTATATTATGATTTTAATAGTTTACTCGAATTCAAAATTTTAAACAAACTATTTTTTTGAGGAATAAAAATAACTTGAGTGGAAAATCGGGAATATTTTAAAAGGTGCTCCGACCATGAACACGGAAAAAACGGTGCTTATCGTAGATGCCGACAGGACGGAACGGGAACTTGTTTGTGAAACACTTGCAGGTCAAGGGTTGCGTCTCGTCGTTACAGGGAATATGTATCAAGCGTTTCATCATATTGAGCACCTAAGGGTAGACATTCTCATCGCACAATTGAGAGCGGAACGGATTGATGGATTGTCACTGCTCGATGCCGCAGCACAGCACCAACCTGATGTTGGTGTGATTTTTATCACAGCGTCTAACATTCTGGAAACCGACATTGGTATCAAAGCGATGCTGGCATATAAAGATTCCTTTTTTCTACCGAAACCGGTTAATCCTGTCCATCTGGCGGCACTTTTGCAGAGGACTCTTGAAAACCAACGTCTCGCTTTCGAAAATCGGCAATTACAATCACAAATAGATGAGAAAGAAGGGTTACGTCGTCTCACAGGGAAGTCGTCTCAGATCACAAAAATTCGCGACATGATTACGCAGATCGCGCCGACAAAAGCGACTGTGATGATATACGGTGCGCGGGGGACAGGCAAAGAATTGGTTGCCCGTGCGATTCATCATCGAAGTTTACGACGCGGTTCTCTGATTGCCTTCAATTGTGCAACGCTAAACGAAAACCTAGCAGAATCTGAACTCTTTGGTCACGAACGTGGCGCGTTTAGTGGCGCGTATGATCAACGCATCGGGAGATTTGAACTTGCACATGGGGGCACCCTATTCCTTGACGAGGTCTCGCAACTCAGCCCATCCAATCAAGCACGCCTTTTGCGTGTCCTCGAAGAACGTGAATTTGAACGGGTCGGTGGTGACAAGACGATTCAGGTCGATGTCCGTGTTGTGTGCGCCACGAACCACGATTTAGAAGCCGCTTCCAGTAGGCGAGAATTTCTCCCAGATCTCTATGATCGGCTTAACGTAGTGCCTATCTACCTCCCAACACTTCAGGAACGCGTTGAAGATGTTCCGCTGCTCGTTAAGGATTTCCTTGAAGAGTTCAGCAAACAGAATGGTAAGTCTCCAATAACGATCGCACCGGAGGCGGTTAGAACATTGATGAAATACGATTGGCCCGGGAATGTTCGCGAATTGAAAAACTGTATTGAAGGTATGGTTGTTATGTCCAATCAATCAACAATCCAGCAGATTCACCTGCCTGAACGTATTCTCAAAGCAACGGGAACAGAGTTTTCAAATTTACTTTCGGTGCCTGATGTCTGGCAAATTGGTGCGAATAACGGTGGGCAACTTTTAAATGTAGAGGTCGGTATGTCCCTTGATGAGATTAATCGGGAGGTACTGCGCGCTACCCTCGAATCCGTAGACAATAACAAGGCAAAAGCGGCAAAAATTCTCAAAGTAAGCCGACGGACAATCCAACGGAAAGCAAAAGAGTACGGTCTCTCCAACGAATAAGAATTGTCACAGTGCCCTATTTTCCGTCCGCTTATCTGGAGTCTTCAAGCGCATCAATTTAACGCAGCGGACATTCAGTATCCTTCGGACAAGAGTTCCTGCTTGTTTGCATAAACCTGTTTATAATAATCTATGCGTTTGAGTTGCGAAGCCGCTTCTTCGTCAATGATGACAACCGTTCGAGGATGCATTTGCAACACCGATGCTGGCACTTCCGCTGTGATAGATCCCTCTACGGCGTGAGCAATCGCTCCCGCTTTCGATTCGCCGTTTGCCAGCAGCAGACACTGTTTCGCTTCCATGATCGTGCCTACCCCCATTGTAATCGCCATTTTTGGCACTGCATCGACGGCTCCTCCGAAATGCGGTGCGTTAGCCTCAAGCGTACTCTGCGTCAAAGTCTTGATGCGAGTCCGAGACCCCAGAGATGAACTCGGTTCATTGAAACCGATGTGCCCATCTTTTCCAATTCCAAGCACTTGGATGTCGATGCCACCCGCGTTTACAATTGCTGCTTCGTACTGCTCACAAAATTCCTCGTGTGCTACAGCCGTGCTCTGTGGGATATGGCGATTCCCAGCAGGGATATTAACAGCATTAAAAAAATGGGTCTCCATGAAGGTGTGGTAACTATACGGATGGCTCGGTGGAATTCCGACGTACTCATCTAAGTTAAAAGTCGTCACGGCTGAAAAATCGAGTCCTTCCGTTTTGTGCATTCGTGCCAAGGCTTTATAAAGCCCAACGGGTGTGCTACCTGTAGCGAGTCCCAAAACGAGGTTCGGCTTTTTTAGGAGTGCGCTTCGGATAATTTCCGCCGAAACCGCTATAAGCTGCGTATAAGTCGGTTGAATAATAACTTCCATTTATTTCGTGAATACTTTCCAATTACGTGAGTATTTTTGGGTTTCGTGTTAAACATTTCCAGCGATGATCCTGTCCATATCACTGCTGATACTCTGCACCCTACCCTCTGGATTGTCTCCGTCAACGGGGAGTTCTGCAGTCATGTAATCGTCATATCCGACCTCTTCAAGTGCTGCCATAACGGCGTTCCAATCGATTGTGCAGTCTTCAATCAGATAGGTAAACCGGGTCTCATTTGCGTTGAAACCCTTGATATGCACTTTAGAAATACGGCTACCAAGCGAGCGAATCCAATGTTGTGGATATCCATACAGCACGATGTTACCAACGTCAAAATAGGCTGTTACTGTTTCATCCTCAAATTCGTCGAGATACTGAGAAAATTCCATCGGACTGAGTAGAAATTTATTCCAAACGTTCTCAATGGCGATTGTGATGCCTTTTTTTGATGCCTCTGGAATCAGTTTTCGGATTTCTGTTTGTGAACGTTCATACGCTGCTTCGTAGTGGGTCGCTTCATTGACAACAGCCGGAACGAGTAGTACTGTGTCCGCTCCGACAACCCTTGCGGTCGCTATGGAGTCAAGCATTCCTTCTCTCGATTCGGCACGAACCGTGTCATCTGCATCGGAAAGTGGACATGACCAGTGTTTGCTATTCATCACACCGAACACTTCCAATTGATGTTGCGTTGCGATCTCTTTTGTCTCGTACCGGTCGTCACCATTTACGAGGGTACCAATTTCAACACCGTCAAAACCGGCTTCTTTCGCGAGCTTAAACCGTGCTTCCGTCGAATTACCGGGTAATGAGCCGATGCATATCCCTTTTTTCATCTATTTTTCCTTTCGGTTCGGTCCGCGGCTTGCGCCGTCTGAATTTTTGATAGGAATTTGTTGTATACGTCTACCTCTGGTGCCAACGCAAGGGCTTGATGAATCGCTTCCAAAGCCTCCGCATATTGTGTGTTGCGGTAGTAGGTGTATGCGAGTGTATCGTAGTATCTCGCAGTCGGTTCCAAGGAGACAGCATGCTTTGCTAAGTCAATTGCTTGCTGCATCTCCTTACCGAGTCCGGCATAAAGGCGAGCCAAGTTGTTATATGCTTCTGCTGCTGTGCTATCCACAACGATTGCACGCTTGAACGCTGCAATCGCTGGTTCAAACTGCTGTTGGTTGATATAAATGACACCTAACTTCAACCATGTCTGCGGGTCGTCTGGTGCGATTTCCGTAGATTTCTGATACGCCAATGCCGCTTTTTCAAAGGCTCGCTGTTTGATGAAGACTTCGCCGAGATGCGCGTACCCTGGCAAATAAGACGGATGCACCTGTGTGGCAGTTTCGTAAATCTGGACGGCTGCTGTTAAATTATTATAAGCCTCGTGAAGTTCTCCTAATTTGATGTATAGCATCGGCAGATTCGGATTTAGATAGAGTGCCTCACGATATTCATGTACCGTGTCCTCGTAAGTTTTCAGGTGTCGAAACTGTGCCATAGCTGCCGCGGCTTGTTCACTGTTCCCAAGCCGTCGATAGGTGAGTGCTCGCCGATAATGTGCCTGTGATAAATACTGATTTCGGACGAGCGCGGCATCGTAATACTCCATCGCCTGTTGTAGGCGATTCTGCAGTTCTGATACCCTGCCCAAGCCGTAATAGGATTCAGTATGGTCGGGATTTAAGCGGATGCTCTCACGATAAGCATTTTCAGCCGCATTCAACCGGTGTTGTAGCACATACACATCACCGAGATGGATGTGTCCTTCTGCGTTTTCAGGAAGTAGAGCGAGTGCTTGTCTGAGATGGTTTTCGGCATGGGTCAATTCGCCTTGGGTCTTGTAGACGACACCTAAATGAAGGTGCGCGGTTCCATGCACACCCTGTGGTGCTTTTAGTGCCAAAGCACTCTGATATGCCGATACCGCCTCGCTTAAGCTGTTGAGTTCCTGATAAACAATACCGATGTAACATTCGGCGAGGCTCCCAACGTCCTCGGATGTCGCAAATTCTTTTCGGATGCTTTGAAATTCGGTGAGTGCCAGATCGTATCGTTCCGCGTCAAGGTAGCGCGCCCCGCGTTCAAACCTGTTGTTGAGTTCCAGCTCAGCATCGCACCATCCTTGTATGGCTGAAAATAAAATGAGCAAAAGAAAGCAGGTGATTAAGGATTTCATTGTGGGGAGTAGACGGCATTGATGCGTAAACACACGCGGAATGAGAGAGTAGGTGTGGGACGGCGCGGGAGCCGTCCCTACATTTCAGGGGTGAAATTAGTCACGATTTCTTTTCAGTTGTCCCCACGTCGTGGCGACCTTGTCTTCAGGTTCAACAGGAAGCAGCCCACCGTCCATAACATTCGTGATCTCTTTTTCGTCGAGAGCTCTGTCGTAGACATAGAGGTCATCGATGTAGAACTTCGCGGCGTTATAACCCGTTCTACCGATGTAAAGTTTCTCTGCCCCTTGGGCGTGATCCTTCGGAACAGTCTGTTTATCAACCTCTTTGCCATCGATGTAAAACAGGAAGTCGGTCCCTTCTTTTATCCCAGCAATGTGATACCATTTGTTTTCATCAAATGTATCACCTTCTCCATCAGGACCAACACAATGGCTTCCAGCGTTTCCAGGATTGAATCGGTAGTGGATGTGCAAAGGCACACGGTTACAGGTCCAGATACCCGGTGAACGGTCAGAGCCAGGAGCTTTTTTCGCGATGATTTGATCCCAGCCCCCGGAGTTCGGATCGGTAAAGTTGAGCCAGAAGAGATAGGAGTTGTCTGTATAATCTTCCAATTCTTTGAAGGAATCGACTGTCACGCTGTCTCCGGGCTTTGCGAATAACATTGCGCCGTTGCCGTGGACGACTTCATCCTTGACAATCTTCGCGCCATCAACGATTTCACCATCGTTTCCACCACCGGTTTCATCTTCAAGATTTCCACCTTTTGCTTCATCGAAACTGAAGTAAAGGATTAAACCCTTATCTTCAACCTTTGCGGCATCTGTAGAGAGCGCGCTGCCTACCATCAGTAGTGCAACAGCGAGTACATACATAACTAAACGCATGAGTTTACCTCCTCATGTCTTAAACGCAATTGATGTACCGTGCGGACCCGAAAAAAAGCCCGCGTTTTAACTCACAAAATATCGTAAAAGAATTGCTTAAATATGTCAAGGAAAATCTGCGTCTGAAACTTTCCGATGCCATCTATAAAATTCAAAGCATTTATTGTATTGTCGCTGGCGTTCGGATTTGTGTTATCTATCTGTAGAGATGGAGGGACAAGCTTCGCTGTAGAAAACAGGCAAGTATAGATATAAAAATGGATATGGGGCGACGTGAGAGTCGCCCCACACTTTATGATGTGAAATTAATCACGACGTGTTTTGAGTTGTCCCCACGTCGCAGCGAGTTTGTTTTGCGGTTCCACAGGGGTGAGAAGACCGCCGTCCATGACAATTGCTACCTCATCAGCACTGAGGGCTCTGTCGTAGATATAGAGGTCATCAAGGTAGAACTTCGCAGAATTATACCCCGTTTTACCGATATAGAGTTTCTCTTCCCCTTGGGCATGACTTTCCGGAACTGTCTGTTCGTCAACCACTTCACCATCAATGTAAAACTTGAATCCGGTACCTTCTTTTACACCAGCAATATGGTGCCAGTCGCCGGTATCAAATGCATCACCTTCGCCTTCAGGACCGACACAGTGGCTTCCGGCGTTGCCCGGATTGAACCGGTAGTGAATGTGCAACGGCACACGGTTACAGGTCCAGATACCCGGTGAACGGTCAGAACCCGGTGCTTTTTTCGCGATGATTTGATCCCAGCTGCCAGAGTTCGGGACAGTGAAATTGAGCCAGAAGAGATAGGAATTGTCTGTATAATCTTCTAATTGTTGAAATGATTCGACCGTCACACTGTCATTAGCTTCGTCGCATAACAACGATCCTCCGCCGTAGACAACTTCATCGGAAACAATGTCCGCGCCATCGATCATACCATCATTTCCGCTGCCTGTTTCATCTTTAACTGTACTGCCATCTGCTTCGTCGAAACTGAAGTAAAGAATTAAGCCGTCGTCTTGGATTACGGCGTGTGTGGTGAGCGCGCTGCCTACTATTAGAAAGACAATGGCAAGTAAATACAACATTAAACGCATGAGTTTACCTCCTCATGTCTGAAACAAATTAACATGCTATGCGAGCAGTTTGCGTTAAGACCGGCTTCCAGCCATCTATTCATGAAAAGGCTCGCGTTTTTATTTACATAAGTATTATATAAAGAAATGCTAAATAGGTCAAGGAGAATTGTCTCCACCCATTTTCTCTTGGAAATGGATGATATCGAAATTTACATTTGTTTTAATTAAGACAGCCATTGGACTATTCCTGATGTTCCTGTGTATAAAAATCCTTTGACATACCTTTATTTCTGTGGTATGCTAAGTTGAACTTCAATGGATTTAGGTGATACTGAATTCACGAGGATTGCCCTATTTTATTTTTTTCAAAGGGATGTTGAAATGAAGAGTACCGATAATCGATCCATCTACGTCGTTGCCATCTGTGGGAGTCTGCGACAGGGTAGCTCAACGCATGCTGCACTCCAAATCGCGCTCTCTGCTGCGAAAGAGGCTGGTGCTGAAGTCGAGTTGCTTGAGCTCGGTGAATACGACCTCGTTTTCCAAGGTTCTGTCGCGAGTGAAAGTGACTATCCGCCTGGTGTGCTCAAGTTGCGGGAAAAAGTGAAACGTGCACACGGCATACTTCTCGGATCGCCTGAATACCACGGTAGTTTCAGTGGTGTCCTTAAAAGTGCACTCGATTTGATGGGATTTGATGAGTTTGAGAATAAGGTGATCGGGCTTATCGGTGTATCCGGGGGACGAATGGGCGCGGCGAACGCGCTGTCTATGTTACGGACGGTAGGCACTGCCCTTCACGCATGGGTTGTCCCGAATGACGTATCAATCCCAAACTCATCTGAGGCGTTTGATGCGGATGGTAATTTACACGATGCTGAATTGACGGCGCGCGTCAAAGCTGTAGCCGAACAGGTTACCGAATTCGCTGCACTTCGGAATTCAGCATAAGAACAGGAACGATACAGAAACATAGGACGAATAAAACCCGGTAGACGAAATGAACACAATACACAATTGGGATGCCTGGCTTGGAACGGATGAAGCGGGAAAGGGTGATTATTTCGGTCCGCTCGTCGTCGCAGCAGTTTACGTGGATGCAGATTGTCGAGAAACCCTCCGTGATTTGGGAATTGCCGATGGGAAAACGCTATCAAATCGTCGTATTCGGGACCTCGCTGAATCGATGCACCATCGCTATGAAAAGCGTATCGTTGTCGTGAAAAGGATGCCCAACGCGTATAATCCCCTTTATAACGATTTTCATAAGCGAGGACAAAACTTAAATCACCTTCTGGCATCGCTCCATGCAGAAGCCATTCATACTTTAGCGACTCGGGTAGGCGCGAAACACGCGCTTGTTGACAGGTTTTCTAAGGACGACCTCATCACACAACAGCTACGCCAACGCATGAAGGGAAAACCACGTTTGCAACAAGGTCCGTCTGTTCCATTTCAAGGTGGAATTTCGCGTGGTATCCATTTAGGGATTGAGATAATACAGGTCCCAAAAGCAGAACGGGATATTGCCGTTGCTGCCGCCTCTATCATCGCTCGAGATGCTTTCCTGAAGGCTATGGAAACCTTGTCTGAAAAATATGAGATTTGTTTGCCGAGAGGCTCGTATCAAGTCGTAGAAGCAGGCAAAGAATTTGTCGCGATACATGGGAGTAGTGCATTGGGGAACGTTGCAAAACTTCACTTTAGTTTAACAGATGTTGTTCGGGCTTCCTAAGCGAGAGCACACACCACTCCCTTACAATACAACAAGCCTCCTCGTGAAACGAAGTGGCGCGCGGAGCAGAAACCTAATCGTTAAAAAATATGGAAGCATTATTTAGCATTCATTACGCCGAAGTTGGACTCAAAGGCAAAAATAGGGTATTTTTTGAGAAACGACTTGTGAATAATATCAAACTGTCCCTGCGCGGCACAGGATATGCAGAGGTAGAACGCCTTCACGATAGAATCCTTGTGCATCTTGGACAAAGTGTTGACCTCACAGAAGTTAAGAGACGTTTGCAGCGGGTTATGGGTATCGCTTATTTTGAACTCGCTTGTCGGACCGAAAGAGACATCACTGCTATTAAAGAGGCTGCCCTACGGCAGATCCAAAATGCCTCTTACGAATCCCTTAAAGTCGAGACACGACGAACAGATAAAACCTTTCCGTTAACCTCTCCACAGGTGAGTGCAGAGGTTGGTGGTTATCTCGTCACGGAAACGGGTACGAGAGCCGATATGCATAATCCCGATTTAGTTTGCTGGGTGAAAATAACACATAATGCGGCGTATATCTCCACCGAGAAAATTCCAGGGATTGGCGGGTTGCCTGTCGGTGTGAGTGGTAAAGTGCTCGTTATGTTGTCTGGCGGGATTGATTCCCCTGTTGCAGCATGGCAGATGATAAAACGTGGTGCGAAAGCCGTTTTCATCCACTTTTACAGTTATCCGTATACCGATAAAGCCTCTTTGGAGAAGGTAATTGAACTCATTGAGATTTTAGCGGTATCAAACTATCGCAGCACCGTTTATCTCGTTCCATTTGCTGAACTCCAGCAGGCTATCGTCGCTGCGACACCGGCACCCTTCCGAGTGGTGCTGTATCGGCGAATGATGACCCGAATTGCCCAGCACATTGCGACCACAGTGAATGCAGAGGCACTCGTTACTGGCGAAAGCCTCGCACAAGTCGCTTCACAAACCTTAACAAACCTCAGAACGATTGAAGCGATTGCCGAGATCCCAATTTTGCGACCACTCATTGGCGAGGACAAGGCTGAAATAATCGAAAAGGCACAGCGGATCGGCACTTTTGACGTATCCACACGCCCACATCAGGATTGTTGCTCCCTCTTTGTCCCGAAGCATCCTGCAACCCGTGCGTCGCTCATCGAATTAGCAGACGCAGAATCGGGTTTAGATATAGACGCGTTGGTTGAAGATGCGTTAAATAATCTTGAAAAACAGGTCGTCGGTTGAACAGATGATTTCTCAAAAAATTCTGCTCATTCGTCTCAGCTCCCTTGGGGACGTTGTGCTTACAACGCCAGCTATTCGAGCGGTCCGTGCCCATTTCTCGGATGCTTATATCGCTATGCTCGTAGGAAAACAGTCAGCGGATGTCCTTCGAGAAAATCCACACCTTGATGAGATAATTACGTTTGACCGACTCGCTAAGAACAAGGATACACGCGAGATGTTACGGACGGTCCGCGTCCTACGTGAACGTAAATTCACGCTGGCTATCGACCTACAGCGGAAGTTCCGTACGGAGCTGCTGATGTATTTCAGCGGTGCCGCTGATCGTGTGGGTAAAGGTGTGCTCTGTACTGTCCGGGTCCTTGAGCAAGGGAACAAACACGCCACAGCACACTATTTTGACCTGTTGCATGCAGTCGGAATTCCGGCAGTAGATCAAAAACTTGAACTGTTTCTTGCTGAATCTGAGCGCACAGATGCTTCGCAGCGATTTGATGCTGCAGGTGTTACACAGACGGGTTTAAAGGTGGGGGTTTTTCCGGGAGCAGGATGGAAGTTACGTGAATGGATGCCTGATCGCTTCGCAACTATTGGGGACAGGCTGGTTCGGCATTTCAACACCGAGATCCTGATATTCGGAGGACAAAAGGAGGCGGAACTCGTACATACCGTTGCGAATTTGATGGATGCGCGCGCCGTTCCGTTCGCTGGAAATCTTCAGGTTCGGGAGTTAGCCGCCTGTATTGAAAAGTGCGATCTCTTTCTCACAAACGATACCGGTCCGATGCACATTGCCGCAGCAGTTGGAACGCCCACTGTATCCTTGTTCGGTCCCGGCAATCATATTCGATTTCAACCGCTCGGCGGTTTGCACCAGACCCTTCGTCACGATGTGCCATGCAGCCCTTGTAAGCAATTTACAGATAAATGTAAAGATAATATCTGTATGAAAAAAATCACTGTAGATGAGGTGTGGCAGTCTATCTCCGAGACGCTTACTTCATCCGCACGCCGCCTCAAAAACACGTAGGTGATTCTCCCCGAGCACTTTTCGGATATCTTCGTCAGTATAGCCACGATCACTTAAACCTTCAGCGATCTTGATGAACTCACTGGCATCCTTGAGTAGATCGCCCCCGCCGTCGAAATCTGATCCGATACCAACATGATCAATCCCAGCGATGTCGATGGCGTAGGCGAAGTGGTTGAGCAGCTGCGCCAATGGAGGCATCTTTGTCCATCCATCGGTAGTGATAAACCCCGGAACAAAGGTGATACCGACAACTCCACCGTTAGCCGCTAAGGCTTTTAGTTGCTCGTTACTCAGATTCCGTGAGTGGCGACACAAGGTTTTGCAATTGCTATGTGACGCAATGACAGGGCGTTCCGATATTTCCAGCACGTCCCAAAATCCACGTTCACTAATATGCGAAACATCCACGAGCATTCCAAGACGATTCATCTCTTTGACTAATGCCATACCGAATCGTGTCAAGCCGCCCCCCATATCCTCTTCATCGTTTCCTGTCGATGCCCATGTATTCAGGTTATGGGTCAGTCCAATTGAGCGAACACCAAGCGTATACAGTGATTGGAGAATATTAAGGCTCCGTTCGACGGCTTCACTATTTTCAATCACAAGAACTGCGGCGAGTTTGCCAGCTGCTTTTGCTTCTCGGATATCACTTGCCTTCTGGACGATACAGATATCGTTGGCGTTTGCTGCCACTTCTGTCTCGAACCAACCGAATGCATCTAATGCATAGGCGAGATGATTTTTCCATGCGCGTGTCACGTCAACAGCGAAAAAAGCGGCATCAATACCTCCGTGCCGCATTTTCGGTATATTGAGTTGGATGCCTATGGCTTCCTCTTCAGGTGGAACAGGACCGCGTAGGTAAGCAATAGTGCCAATCGGATCTGTAGTGTTCTGGACACTTTCGTCAGCGAGACTGACATTGCCTCGGCGGATATGTGCCACGATGGCATCGTTGTGTGAATCTATCACGAGTGCCTGCTCATGTAGTTCGGAAATTTGCGTGTTTAATGTCATTTTTTTCTCTTTCTTCTCCATGTCCTGAGGCTAATCTAATATCGTTTGTATCGTCCGTTCAGCAATGTCGGGTGTAATCCGTAAAGTCGTTGCGACAGTATATGGAAGCTGATGGTGCGCGACATAGTCGGATAGGTTGATAAGCGTCTCGGCAATTGCATCACGGGCAACAGCGGACGGACGGTAATTAATCTGCAAACACTCCAACGCGTGACGGTACTGCGTCCAAGGTTGCGATTGCAACACAGCCATCAAGAGAATACCGAGTCCTACCAATTCGCCATGTAAAAGCGATTCACCATTTGTAGTCTCGTTATCGGTACTCCTCCCTTCAGCGGGTGTTAAATGGTTCTCAATGGCATAGACGAAATAATGTTCGCTTCCCTCTTCAACACGGCTGTGTCCGCATTGATAGCAGAGTTGGACTTCCATACAAAGCAGATCAAGTAGGAGTTTCAAGCCGGTTGGCGTCCCATTCCCGATTTCCCGTGCGTTATCCAGAAGCGTTTGCAGGAGCGTGCTTGCTATGCCAACCGCTTGTGGTGTGAGTTGTTGGTTTGATGGGTTCGCCTCCATCTTCTCCGCTTCCTGCCAATCCCAGAGTGCTGTCGCGATTGAGAGAACATCTGCAGCACCGCTTGCCCGCATTGAGGCAGGAGCATTGCACAACACCTCCATATCTATAATAACAGTGTCCGGTGCTTTTGAAGGAACATAATGGACACACCCATTTTCTCTAACGCCTGTCGCATCGGTAAGAAAAGCATCCGTCGATAGAATGGTGGGGAGCGCAATGAGTGGCAACCCTTTGGCAGCAGCAACATATTTGGCAGTATCAATTGCTAATCCTCCACCGATGCCATAAACCACTTCCGCCTTACACGCTTCCGCAAGCGCAGCCATATCTGTCCGCGTGTTGCTATCAGCGTAGATAGGGTGTCGCGTATTTATGTCAATGCCATTAACGACCTTCCATGCCGGAGCTGTCGTCAGAACGACAGCCTCGCGATGTTCTTTAATATTCGCAAAAGGACATCTCACGATACTTGGCAATCGTCCAATCTTTTCATGAGAACAATCATCTCGCAACATTTTTTAATTATACCTTGCGGTTAAATGACGTCGGTTTGAACTTTAACATTCTTTTCTCGAATCTGAAGAAATCCGCAGAAATACCCTATCAAAAACATCCCTTCATTTCAATTTATGAGACTGAAGGACTTACTTCATTGTCCCGCAGGTTCCTCTACAGGCTTGCGTGTGTTATCTCCACGAGATATACCTGTCTGGAGCCTTCATGAACTGAATCGAAAGTAATCGTTTTTCCGTCGGGTGCCCAGCGTGGATGTAGATCACATCGGATATCCCCAACAAACTGCTCTTCGTGATGGAATTCGCCGAGAATAATCTTTCGATTTTCAGCGATATTGTAAACCATAAGTTCTGCCAAACGTTCTGGACTGCGAGGGTACGTATCACAAAGTAACCACTCGCGGTCTGGTGAGAATGAAGCGTGCCCATCGTTCGGCAGGACCCCACGTCCAATTGGCGTGAAGTCGCGAACCCCATCTGCGAATTCAACAAATCCCATCTCACCGGATATATCTGAAGAGACAAGAATTCGTGTAGGAGTCCGCCAGTCGAAATGGGACACTCGATAGTCAAATGGGATCTGCATTTCCAGATCGGAGCCATCAGGATTGACTGTCCAGAGCGAGGTGCAGTGCCCTGTTTCCCGACGGACTCGACAGAAAAATAGAAGTCGTGTCCCGTCTGTATTAAACAGAACGTGATTGAACCAAGTGCGCTTGCCTACCATCCGTTCGTCCCCGGTCGCTCGGATGACATCAGCGATAGAGAGGACAAGCTGAGAACTCCCATCTTGGAGATTGAGTTGATATAAGCCGTCGTCCTCGGGTTGTGCTGTGACCTCACTGGATTTCGTGTGTGTAGCGTAGCCGACGACAGCACGGCAGTGTGCCATCCGTCCGTAGTTAAGCCCAATGGCGAGTGGTGCGGTCGGGGACACAGCTGCAATCGCGCCCTGAATTGTCCGAATGGCACCTGTTCTCGGATTTAAAGCACGCGATACAAGGTTGCCATCTTCCCAATCGTTAAACGTGAATTCTGCACGGGCAGTGTCGTGTTCCCTGTTCTTGCTGCCGTTTATCCAGTGGAGCATACTTCCTTGTTGGAGGTTAAAAGCGGAGGTCTTCGCGTGCGGGATAAATTCGTGCGTTTCGCGATGAATCAGTCCAACTGTTGCTATATCCGCGGGTAGCGGACGGTGCGTATGAAAATCTGTTTCCAACGCGAGGTGGTACCTTGTCGCGCTATCCCACGGATTAATGCCGTAGTATCCGAAAAAATGGTGCTTTGGACTGGAGGATAACTTTTCAATGTACATGTTTATTTCATTAATAGCAAATGCTCTAATTCCGACGAAATGATTACAGCAGCTTAGGTTCTATTGCTACTTGAAAAAACCAGAAATTTCGTAATTTGTAGAGTGTCGCAGTTTACGTGAATTTATTAATTTGACGTATTAGTGTAATTTTGGCATAATGAAGACTTAGGACACTCATATTAATATACTCTATCATTGAAATGCCTAACCCAATATGCTTTTTTACATTTCGCTGCGAATTCTGAAACCGTATTTTACTTTCATCGTTTTTCTATGCAGTCGACATTTCAAAGAAAATATGTGGTTCTCCTGAATGCCTTGGCACCTTCCTAAACAAGCACTCATAAGCCTTTTATATTCTTAACCACAGACGACCCAGGCGATAGAAAGATGCAGTTTGCAGCAAAAACAGATACAGGTAAACTTCGTGAAAGAAACGAAGACCGATACTATTTTGATACGCAACTCCAATTATTTGCCATCGCTGATGGTATGAGTGGTCATGAAAGCGGCGATGTCGCGAGTCTTATCGCTCTTGAGATTATCCAGGAGTGGGCGAAAACCCAAGCATCTCCACAGAGCGATTTAGGACCCATGAAAAGACTCGCTGTTTTGACCGAACTCGCGGAGGAAGCGAATCAGCGTATCTATACTGCAGCGGAGAACAGTGGCAAGGCACGTGGTATGGGCACAACCCTCATCGCAGGCTTTGTTACCTTCAGCTACCTCACTTATGTTCATGTTGGGGATAGCCGGCTTTATGTTTTACGCGATGGAAAGATCACACAAATAACAACAGACGATACATTCGTTCAAAAGATGGTCGAAAAGGGAGAAATAACGCCCGAAGAGAGCCGCGTTCATGAAAAACGAAATATTGTCACACAGGCTGTTGGTCTGATGCCTACTGTCACTGTCAGTGCTGATGCGTATCCACTTGGTCCAGGGGACATCGTCCTCGCGTGTACCGATGGCTTGCATGACATGATTGTCAACGATAATGAGATTGCTGAGATTATTATGACTGCCCGCAATATTGAAGAAGCGTCAGAAAATCTCGTCAACAAAGCACTCGATTACGGTGGCACCGATAACGTCACAGTTCTCCTCTTTGCCATCGATTAACCTATCTTAGCAATATCCCCACTTCCTCTACTTTAAATTTTTAACGACGCGCCTCGCCGAAACGCACTTATTCCTCTGACGTGGTCTTCTCCTGTTCACCAAAAACCAGTGCGCCATCAGGATCCATCTCTTCTTCCCATGTTTCTTGGCGGATGGGTATCGTTAATTCTGGCAATTCAATCCGGTTCGCCTCAGTCCACAAGCGTTCAAGGTTATAGTAGGAACGCCTATCGGAAAGAAAGACATGTATGACAAAGTCGACGTAGTCTAACAGAATCCAATCTGCTTTGCGCTCACCCTCCTGATGCCAAGGACGCTGTGCCCAGTTCGTTTCGAGTTCCTCAATAACGGCTTGTGATATACCTTCCATTTGAATATCAGAAGTGCCACTAAAAATTGCAAAAAAATCCGTGAAGCCATCAAGTTCCCGAAGATCGAGAATGACACCGTCCTGTGCGCGTCGACTCATCGCTGCAGATGCAGCAGCCTTTACCATATCCAACGTATTCTTTTCGGTTCCCATTGTGGTTTCCTTCCTGGTCTCTATTCCTATATGGCGGTGTACGGAAACCGCCTCTGTTTTTAAATCTCGCCACCTTCTAACGTACTGTTGTAGGTATGAAGCGTATTCGGATGAATCAACACCCCTTTCCCCAAGAGATACACAATCTCCGTACGTGCTACATGATGCACCGCTCGACGCAAATTTGTGTGTGCCAGTTCCCGTACGACATCGACTTCTTTATGGGTCCGTGTTGGTTCTGCGAAGTCGGCAACATATAATATCTGTGCAATAATACCCATTGATGGGTTCCCTGTCGTATGGTTCCGAATGGCTTCAAGAACTTCAAGTTCCGTTACAGCAAACTTCTCTATTGCGATTTTTACACCGATAAACGGATGCAAAAGAGACGGATTTTGCTTTTCGATCGGATCCAGACGAATCTCATAGCGTTCTATTTCGCTGTGTAATGCTTGAGTACTCATCCATTTTGCACTATCATGCAAAAGTGCAGCGAGGTTGGCATGCCAGACGTTGGCTCCATGAACATGTGCTAAATCAACACTCATCTCTTGTACAGAGAGGACGTGTTGATAGCGTTTCTCGCTCAACTTATCTAAGAGGTACTTCTGAATTTCAATCGACTTCGGGTGTGCCCGAAGTTCTGCTAATGTGCAATTCATCTAATATCAACGAGGTTTCTAAATCTTTTTTAATTATTCCTGGCGGTTAAACGATGTGAGATTGAGCGTTGACGCGCCTTCCTTATATCCGCTCTTCACTTCATTACGAGCTACGCGCTTTGCTCTACTTCCTTCTTCCTGTGCCAATCCGTCAGTCGGTGTCATCGTCAGGAGGCACGCCCAATTCGGCGAGTTCGGCAAGAATTTCATGTTCAGTGTCCGACAGCGTTGTATTTGGTAGTGCGGTGCGAATAGTGTATTCCTCGTTCAGCCACTTTGATAAGTCCGCTGCTTTACACCGCGCACTACAGAAAGGGAAGTTTTTCGGTAAAGGCGTTCCCTCTTTCCATACGAAATCGTAAACTGTCCCACACATACTACATGTATGTTGCATTTTTTAATTATTCCTTGCGGTTAAACAACGTGTGTTTAAACTTTAACATCTGTTTCCAAAAATCCGCCCTCCGCTACGCTTACAGGCTGCCGTTTCGGCTCATAGATACAACCGATGCTGTTTGATATAGGCGTGAACCCCTTCTGGCACGAGATACTGGATTGAATGACCTTCCCGAACCCGATCTCGGATGACTGTGGCGGATATATCAACGCCTGTTATCGGAAACGTGGTAACCCGTTTGCGGATCTCTAACGGAACTCGATTCAAGTTGTAATTCGGACGTGTTGTCGCGATCATAACGCATCGTTCCAACACTTCATCGAAGTCTCGCCAGACTTTATACTCAATAAGAGAGTCTGCTCCAATAATCCATGCCAGTTCAGCCGTTTCGCCATACAATTCTTTCAAGGCTTTCAGTGTCTCAATAGTATATGACGGACCTGCGCGCTCTAATTCAATGCGTGACCCCTCAAAATGCGGATTCCCTGCGATCGCTAAAAGGACCATTTGATACCGATGTTCCGGTTCGATAATATCAGCGTCTGCAACCTTATGAGGAGGCCTGGCAGAAGGGATAAACAGAATTTTATCGTAACCCAATCCTGTCCGAACCTGTTCAGCACTGATCAGATGCGCGTAGTGAATGGGGTTGAATGTCCCACCCATCACTGCGATCCTTTTGGTAGTTTTCGACATCGGAATGTTTTAATTTTACCTTTGATTTACTGACCCCTCTACGTCCGTCCTACTTCTTTAAAGTATATAGATTTGTGGGAGAAAAGTCAACGGAAAAATCGTGGCGCGCTAACGACCTTGAACGCGGGCTTTATAATCGTCATAAGCCCTTTCAATCTGCTTTACCGATTCTTCCGCACCGAGGAAATGCGCACCGGTCAACACGACAGGTGGTTTCCCGCGCGCTGTCAGGAGTTCCGCAACCCGGCACTTAATAGCATTGACAATCGAAAGCGTGCCTATGCTGGACGTAGGTCCCACAGGATATGCCAAATCCGGAATGTCTACGACGGCATCTCCGGGCGGATTACAGTTGTCAATCGTTAGATCCGCGACTTCAAACAAACGTTTGCCGGAGGCGTGTTTTGAGGAAGATGCACTGCTATGTGCGATTGAACTCACTGCGATGACAGGTAGGTTCCGTGCCTTCGCTCCAATTGCCATTTCAATCGGTAGGATGTTTGTGCCGGAATTGGAAAACACCATCATACAGTCGTGCGGACCGAAGGTGAAGTTGCGTAGGATCACCTCTGCATATCCTGAGACGTTTTCCAGAAAGAGTGCTTGACGTTGACCGTTGCAACCGACGACTTGGTTGTGGAACGTAACTGCCAATTCAACGATCGGAAAGAACCCCGGAAAACTGCCATAACGTGGAAAAATCTCCTCGACCGGCATACGGGAATGTCCAGATCCGAATAGGTAAACGAGTCCGTCTTCTGCTATAGTTTCTGCACACATCTCAGAGGCTTGTGCAATCGCCTCGGTTTGTGTCGTCTCAATTTGTTTTAGAACGTCTTGTGCAACGTGTAGATAACGTAGATGGGAAGTACTCATAATATTGGTGTTTGCGGTAACCTTGATCGCTTGAGTTACGGATTTCTAATAGAAAGTTATGACGAAATGTCCTGTCCATTCTATCAGAATTCACGTACTGTTGCAATCTTTTATAGCAAAATATCAGAGGCATTTGATTTCCCATTTTTCTGATTTTTGCCATACTTGCCAGCAGATACAGCATGAGATTTATGTCCCGATTTCCTGCTGGTGAATAGACAGTAAAAAGGCGAGGTGTTTTGCTTGAGTATTTCTCCAAGCAACCTCGCCAACGGGTTAAGAATCGTCGGGCACGGCACGAAATCGCGCACCTTGTATAAAATAGACGTTAAAACAACAGTGACGTTAGAAGAGAATCTCACGCATTTCAGCTCAGATGAGTGAAAGGAGATGGTGACACCGATACGCGGACTGTCCCTCTGAAACTCTGTTTTCCATGGGCACACGTATCTGGTATTGGTCGTGTCACACTGCAGTTATCCGCTCTGAAACCGCATTTTGCGTCGCTACCATAGCACTCCGCAGTGCCTGGAAATAATTCCGCTCAGCTCTCCTTATCCGCTTCTTATCGCCTTCAATACGCGCCGATACGAGTGTTTCCCAATTTAACGCCAGGATACGGTTGTATTTCTGTAGTACTTTCCAATACGCTTTCGAAGCCATTGTGTTTCTCCTTACGTTATTGGTGGTTTGTTCATTGAGAAGATGGAATGCATTTTTCTTCCTCCACACTTCTCTCCTATGAAAATAAAAACGTTATACTGTAGTTTTCGGTTTCAAACCACCATGTTCTCAGCGCAAAATTAACGAATTCGATACCGCTCAACGGCATCCATATCGAGGCTGATGCCTAATCCGGGTGCATCTGATAGATGGATTGCACCGTTTGAGAGATCCATACTGCCACCAGAGAGGTCGTCAATGCGGATATGTGGAAGCTCATCAATCGGCATTGTGCAATTTGGCAGTGTACATGCGATGTGTGCCGCGAACGTTGAAGCGACGCATGAACCGAACGCAAAGATCTGCACCCAGATTGGTAGGTCAGCGGCTTCCGCAACGGCGGCACTTTTACGGAGTCCTGCGACGTTCCCACCCATGTTAACCGCATCCACTGCACCTGCAAGGATATTCTCTAAGATCCCTGGTGGTGCCCCCAGATGTCGAGCGACTGGCACCTCCACTTCCTCCCGCATCCGACGATACCAAGACAAATCTTCAAAACGAATTGGGTCCTCGTAGACTTCAATATTATACGGAAGCAACTCTTCTGCGAGTCGAAGACCGGTCTCCAAATCTCCGAACTCCGTGTTGGGATCGACACGAATCTGAAAATCAGGTCCACACGCGTCTTTAATGAGACGTGCGGTTTCGACAATATTCGCTTTCCGCGCCTTGAGTTTATGCACCCGAAAACCCATGTTCGCGGCGCGTTCCGCCTCTGCCGCTGTCGCTTCCGCTGGCATTGGTGGCGACCAGTAGGCGAGTTCAACACTATCCCTATATTTCTCACCGATTAGTTTATGCGCAGGCACCCCCAATGCCTGTCCTGCCAAATCATAAAAAGCACATTGAAAAACGAATGACTCGGAGGCGAGGTCAATCTCCCAAAGATTTTTGCCGACGTATCTTTCGGCAATCTGGTCAGCTTGATCTGTAATATCGCTGTTTAGGGAATTGCTCTCACCCAATCCTGTCAGTCCTTCATCTGTATGCACCCAAACCAAGGTGGTCGGGTAATCCATTCCCGAATGTTCCTGTATCGCTGGGATAAATGGGATGGAGATGGTTCGGTATTCAAAGCCTGTGATTTTCATCGGTTTCCCTCCAATCTCTGGTTTCTCGTAACTGAAATTTTATGCGATTTATCGGATTAGTGTCAAACATATTATCAAACTTCGCTGTCCTTTCCTCAACGTTTTCGTCGTCCTACCAAACCAATAGGTGAGATTTCGTAAGGTTTGGTTAAATATTTAGGTATTTCCATCATGCCTCCGCACCCACTATAAGTTTCCCCGTATTAACACATTTTCTTCTGGATTTTGGATTGGAAATCTGCTATAATTTCCCTATACTCTGTAACGACAAAGGGCGCGACCTGTATGCCCAAATAAAAAGGAACCGTTTGTAATGAAGTACATAAAAATTCCCGGAGTCAGTAAAGACATCTCACACCTGATTCTGGGGACCATGATATTTTCGCCTGTAAAATTCGACTATAGCACCGAAATGATCGACGCTTTCTTTGAAGCCGGTGGAAATTCCCTTGACACAGCCCACGGTTATGGTGGCGGCGATAGTGAAATGCTTATCGGTCTCTGGATGCGGCAACGCGGTAACCGAGACGAAGTCTTCCTCATTGACAAAGGTGGGCATCCACAAGGCAGAGTACCGCGTCCACGTCTCTCCCCCGAAGAACTCAAAAGCGATCTTGATGAAAGTCTCATCCGACTTCACACCGATTATATCGACCTCTACATGCTCCATCGTGACGACCCTGTGATTCCCGTTGAAACCATCATTGATTACCTGAACGACGAGATCGGCGCAGGACGCATCCGCGCGGCTGCTGCTTCTAATTGGGAACCTCAGCGCATTATTGATGCCAACACCTATGCCGCCGAAAATGGATTGGCAGGCTTCGTCTCTTGCAGCAATAACATTAGTCTCGCTGTGCCGATGGAACCGATGTGGGGTGGTTGTGTCTGTGTCGACGCTGCGGCTCGCGAATGGCATAAAGAGAGTCAGTTCCCTCTGATGCCTTGGTCTTCACAAGCACGAGGTTTCTTTAGCGGTGCGTTTACACCGGAGAACCGCGAAAACGGAGATATGGTGCGCGTCTATTACAACGACGGCAATTTTGAAAGACTCGCACGCGCAAAGAAATTAGGTGACAAATACGGCTATTCGGCGATTCAGGTCTCCCTCGCATACTGCTTGAATATTCCATTTCCGGTTTTTCCAATTATTGGACCCGTAGCCTTAAGTGAGATGGATTCCTCACTCGGTGCGATGGCACTTGAACTTTCCGATGCTGAAATGGAATGGCTTAACCTGGAAACGGATGGAAATCCTCTATGATCGCAAGATTTGTTTTCCTACTACTCTGCTTCCAATTCATCTTTTCACCTCTCGGTTTTGTCCAAGAAAGCTGAGGCGCGTGAAGCAATCCTGCAATTCCACGCGGCTGGATTGGTGAAGTCAGTCTGACTTCAGAAGAGATGAAGCGATTTCAGGGTAATGTCAGTATGATGCGATGGTTCGATGCACAGGGTGGACACGTAGAAACAGAAGGCGTCTCACCAGATGGAAACGTCATAGGCGTGCCGCTCCACCGACACCACGTTAAACTAAACATATTTCGCGTTGATATTGGCTTGAAGTATCAGATCGGTTCCCAATGGATGCTTGAAGCGAATGTCCCCTACGAGACCAAAGCCCAAGAGGCAACTGTCGAACAGATTGATCCCGTCACACCCGAACAATGGGACGCGATTATACGTAATGGAAACAACCATCACCGAAACGAAACCTATACCGGACTCGCCGATGCCGATGTTCTATTGACGCATCATGTTCATGGGATCTTTAAGGAGGACGACTTTTTTACAGGACGGGTCGGAACCACAATTCCATTTGGTAAGACTGAAGAAGATCCATGGAAGTTAGGAGCTGCAGGACTCGAGCATCTCCATATACAGTTCGGCACCGGCACCTTCAACCCGATTGTAGACTTGCATTACAGCCTTCCGCTCTACGAAGGGTTGGGTGCGAACGCCAGCATCCGCGGGAAATTGCCGTTCTATGAAAACAGCAAAACCTACCGCGCCTCTCGGGAACTTACCTACACAGGTGGTCTGAATTATCGTTTCAGTGACTGGCTCTCGCTACAAGCAGGCTACCTCGGCTTTTATCAGTCCTATGCGTATTGGGCAAGAGAACTGGATATCAATACCGGCCTCCTTTTCAGCATGGCCTCCGTTGGTGCCTCAATTGCAACGCCCTATAACATCCCTGTGTCTGTCGCATTGATGTTGCCCTTGAGTCAAAAGACACTTTATGAAGATAGCGATGCTTTTGAATTCGGTCCCTTGGTATCGTTAACAGTTTTATATTCATTTTAATTGCTGGAAATGCTCCACACGGTCCGAATCTTGATTGAATGTCGAAACATCGTAGGTGAAGAACAATGCGAATAAAATTGTTAAAATTTTTAGGTCTCCGATATAGTTTAATTTTAGCAGTAGCAGCTTTTTTGTTTGGTTGTGACGTGCCGAATAATCCGTATCCGAAATCCGAACACGATCAAGAAATTTACTATAACACATTCAGGGCAGAACCGAAACACTTCGATCCAGCAATTTCCTACAGTTCGGATGAATACAGATTTATCCAGCAGATTTATGAGCCACCGTTACAATACCACTACCTGAAAAGACCTTACGAACTCATCCCGTTGACCGCAGAAACAGTGCCGCAACCCCACTACTTCGATGCCGATGGAAAAGAGTTATCGACAAAAGCTCCTGCGGAATCGGTGGCGCGTGCCGTTTATGAAGTCCGCATCCGTCCAGGAATTATGTATCAGCAGCATCCGTGTTTTGCGAAAACAGCAGACGGCGAATGGCGTTACCGCAACTTAACGAAATCAGAGGTCAAAGGCTTTGATGAGGTCAAAGATTTCTTAATGACAGGCACGCGTGAACTCATCGCGGCGGATTATGTCTATCAGATCAAACGGATGGCGGATCCGAGCGTTTCCTGTCCTATTCTCAGTACCCTAAAGGATTATATCCTCGGTATAGACGCGTATTCAAATGCTATTGCTAAAGGGCAGAAAGATGCTCCTTTTCCCGGTGTCGAAATCGTAGATCGGTACACCTATCGGATCATCCTCAAGACGAAGTATCCGCAGTTTGTCTACTGGTTAGCGATGCCTTTCTTTTCGCCAATGCCTAAAGAGGCTATTGATTTTTACAGTCAACCTGCTGTCAAGGATCGGAACATCACCATTGACAGGTTTCCTGTCGGAACGGGTGCCTATCGGATAGAAACGCTCCTCGCGCACAAAGAGATAGTTCTCGTGAAAAATGAGAATTTTCGGGTGGTGCGTTACCCATCAAGCGGAGAACCCGGTGATAGGGAAGCCGGACTTTTGGACGATGCATGGGAAATTGTTCCGTTTATTCCAAGAATCGTCTACAAGTTGGAAAAGGAATACATCCCGCGCTGGAATAAATTTTTACAGGGATACTACGATATTTCCAGCATTTCTTCGGATACGTTTGACAGTGCCGTCGCGTTTAACGACACAGGCGATCCGAGGGTAAGTGAGGAGATGAAAGCAAAAAATATCATGCTACGCACCAGTGTTGAACCAACGACGAGCTACCTTGCTTTTAATATGTTGGACGACACCGTTGGTGGAAACTCAGTGGAAAAACGGAAACTCCGCCAAGCGATTTCGATCGTTTTAGATTTTGAGGAGTATATTGAAATTTTCTACAATGGACGCGGTGTTAGTTCGCATAGTCCTATTCCACCTGGTATCTTTGGTTACGAAGGGGGCGAGAGGGGCATGAACTCTTATGTCTATAATTGGGATGACGAGAAACAACGTCCGGTTCGCAAATCCACTGCAGAAGCCAGACAACGTCTTGCGGAAGCTGGCTATCCAGATGGACAGGACAGTAATGGAAACCCGCTTGTTGTCACTTTTGACAACGCATGGACTTCGGCAGGTGCTACGCCGCGCTTAATGTGGATACAGAATAAGTTAGATCGACTCGGCATCACGATGGAGAACCGCACGACCGATTACAATAGATTTCGTGACAAAGTGAAGAACGGGAACTTCCAAATTATCTCATGGGGATGGCATGCCGATTACCCTGATGCGGAGAATTTCTTGTTTCTCCTCTATGGACCGAATGCCAGAGCCGGTCACGGTGGTGAAAATACTGCTAACTACGATAACGCGGAATATAACAAATTCTTTGAGCAGATGAAAAATATGGAAAACTCGTCAGAACGGTTGGCACTAATTCGAGAAATGAACCATCTGCTTCAACGAGATGCACCGTGGGTCTTCACCTTCCATCCTGTTAGTTTTAGTTTGTCGCATCAATGGGTGAAGAACAGCAAGCCGAACTCTTTGGGGGGTGGAACGCTAAAATATGTTCGCATTGATGCTGATGAGCGATCGGAAAATCGGCAGGCATGGAATCAACCCATCGTCTGGCCCCTATGGGCATGTATTGCTCTTCTCATTTTAGGCACTATTCCGGCTGTAATCACAATTTGGAAACGGGAACGGGGTTCTTAATTTATGGACACAAGGCATAATTAAAAAATGATCAGTTATATTATTCGACGGACCCTTTACGCAATCCCAATCTTGATCGGTGTGAACATCACTGTATTTCTACTTTTCTTTGTCATCAGTTCTCCCGACCTAATGGCACAACGAATTCTCGGTGAGAAGAACATTACACAGGAAGATATTGACAATTGGAAGAAACAAAACGGCTACCATCTGCCCCTCTGGTTCAATACCAAGGCATCTGGAACCGAGTCTTTGACACAAACCATCTTCTTCCAGAAATCGGTTAAACTCTTTTTCTTCGATTTTGGAACATCGGATGCCAACAATATTGACATCACTGCACAGATTTCTCAACGAATGTGGGCGAGTCTTGCGATTGCACTCCCGACCTTTCTGATTGGTGTTCTGGTAAACATCACCGTTTCAATGATTGTCGCTTATTATCGGGCAACCTACGTCGATTTCTGGGGTACAATCGTTGCGGTTATTCTCATGTCTGTCTCAACACTGTTCTATATTATTGGCGGGCAATGGGTGTTCGGAAAAATATTACGTCTCTTTCCAATCTCTGGATATGATACGGGTGCAGACATGTTAAAGTTCGTTATTCTGCCAGTGGTTATCGGCATTATTGGTGGTGTCGGCACCGGTATCCGTTTTTACCGAACGATCTTTCTTGAAGAAGTGAATCGGGACTATGTCCGGACAGCACGCGCAAAAGGATTGAGTGAAGCAGTTGTTCTCTTTAAACACACTCTGAAGAACGCAATGATTCCGATACTGACGAATGTGGTCTTGGTAATTCCGTTGCTTTTTATGGGAAGTTTGGTGATGGAAGCGTTTTTCGCAATTCCGGGGCTTGGAGGTTTTACGATAGAAGCTATCCACGCACAGGATTTCGCGATTGTGCGAAGTATGGTTTATATGGGTTCTGTGCTATACATTGTTGGTCTCTTACTCACCGACATCAGTTACACGCTGGTTGACCCGCGGATTCGACTTGGATCTTCTGCCGCGTAAATTACCCAATAAATAGGTTGATTCCACAGTTGGAGCAAACATGGTCTCGCGAAATAGAAACTATCAAATTATGCAAGGGGTAATGAGCCTCATATTGGGGTGTTTCAGTATCGGTTTGTTGATAACACTCCGGGGTTCAGGGTATTCAACCGCAATACTTTCCATCTTTCTGCTTGTAGGAATCGCTCTCATCTTCTCTGGTGATTATCTCCTAAACCCATTCAAACTGCCTGTCACACCTCGAAAGCAGGAATTAGCGAGCGACATTGGTCTCGTCGCTTATGGAGCATTGTATTTCGGCATTGCGCTGTCCAAACTCTTACAACCCCGGTGGTTCACTGTCAATTTGCCGATCTTCTTACAACCGATTTGGGTGCGGCGCGGCTTAGCAGCTGTTGGAATTGTCTTAATCTCTGTCGGGGTGTATGGGATTTATAAATTACTCTCGGAGGGACTGCCTGTAGAGTCTTCGGAATAGAGTCCATGTGAATTGTGCAAAGCGCGGTTAGAAACCGCGCGTGATTGCGACACATTCATTTGGCAATAATCACGGCATAACGGAGGGGTGTCTCACCGACATTGCGTATGCCGTGTAAAACTTGACAATCGACATGGACAGCTTCGTTGTCGCTGACACGGTGCGTCTGATCCCCAAACAAAACTTCGCCTTCACCAGAAAATACATAGAAAATTTCTTGACCTTCGTGTGTATGTGGTGGATGCGCTCGCTTCCCAGGTCCGACTTCGGAGATATGAAGGTGGAGTTGTTCCCGGTCCGATCCGGTTTCAAATATAAATCGATCAATACCTTTGATGTCGTTTCTAATCTCTTTTTCCATGAACAGTTCTCCTTTTCAGCTGAGTTTGTCACACAGAATTGGGTCCAAAAGATTGGTATTAACTTAACACGCCGCTTAGAAATTGTCAATTACCAATCTTAGCCTGTCTCATTTTGAATTGACTTCGTTTTTTAGGTATGTTAGAATGTGCAGATACCGTTTTAATCCGACAATTGATACGGCCCATTCAATTGTCAAAGGAGAACAAAACGATGAATAAACCTGAGAAACAACCCCACAAAAAGGCGACGATGCACGTCGGTGTTCAAGGTATCGGAACATCTCCTAAAGAGTTGGCATTCCTTGTGCGCCACGGGGTAACGCACATGGATGCGTCCGTTGAAAACACCGAAACCGACACATTGGTTCGACACAAAGCAGAAGCGGCGGAAGCGGGTGTTAGTCTTGAGATGATTCATATCGGGCTTCCAAGGAGTATTACGCTTGCCGAAGATCCCCAGCGCGATCGGGATATTGATGCCGTTTGCAAAATGATCGAGAACGCCGCAGCAGCTGGATTGCGAGGATTAAATTACAATTTTTGCATCCTAAACCATCAGCGCACAGAGAGCACACTTGGACGTGGTGGCTCAAGTTACAGCACTTTCGATTTTTCCAAGTACGATAACGAAACGCTGTCAGAAGCGGGTGAGGTGCATCGCGAAGAAGCATTTGATCGGATCACGTATTTCCTCGAGCGTGTGATTCCAGTCGCTGAAGCAAACCGAGTCCAGATGGCGTGCCATCCGAACGATCCGCCTGCCCCTGTGCTGAGGGGTGTTGAACGATGGAATTATCCGATTTTTGATGGCTTGAAACGTTTCGCTGAAATTGTGGATAGTCCGTATCACGGTTTTAATTTCTGCTGTGGCACAGTTTCAGAGGGTTTAGAGGATCCAGGGACTGAGTTCTACGAAATTCTACGGTATTTTGGCGAGCAAAAGAAACTTTTCAACATTCACTTTCGTAACATTCGTGGCGGATTGTACAACTTCCAAGAGGTGTGGCCCGACGAGGGGCATCTGGACATGCACAGAGTTGCGCAGATCCTCCGAGATGTGGAATACCCGCACATGCTGATGCCCGACCACGCACCAGGACATCCAGATGACCCATCACCGCCCAGTGTTTCTGGTAGGGTTCGACAGGCATGGGCATTCCAGTTCGGGTATATCATCGCCCTGATTCAGGCGGTAAATTCGGAATCGTTAGATTAATTAGTTTCAGTTAGAGTGCCACTGTCTTTTTCAAAACGTCCCTTAATGGCAAATCCAACCCTCAGGAGGTAAAAATGAAATTCATTATAATTGGCTTAGCGATTATTATCATTAGTCTGAGCTTCACAGTCCAAACCTATGCGGAGATCGATCTTGGAACCGCAAGAGGCATTTGGCTACTTGACGAAGGTGAAGGCACTATTATTAACGATATGTCTGGAAACGAAAATCACGGTGAACTTCAGGGCGGAGAATGGGTCGACGGACCAGAGGGTCCTGCTCTAAGTTTGAACGGGCAAGACGATCGTGTTATCATCGCAGACTCCGACAGTATGTATCTGGAAAAGGCATGGACGATCACCGCCTGGACTTTTGTAAATAGCACCGAAAACGGTTTTGGACATATTCTCGGCAAAAGACCCGCATCTGGAACAGTGGCAAATTACGCTTTCAGGACCAGCGGCAATGGCACCGGCTGGGAAGCATACTATTCGCGAGGCGGATGGAAAGGTGCTTGGAATCAAGGAACCGTAAAGAAAGATGAATGGCTGTATATGACCGCCACTTATGACGGGGAAGATACCATCACAATCTATGAAAATGGATCTGAAATCGGCTCTGTCAGCGGACATGGTGGACCGGCACCTCGGAATGACACTGATGTCAACATCGGCGGTTGGACCAACAACACCTCAGAGACGCTTGACGGTATGCTCTATGAGGTCGCAATTTTTAGTGTCGTGCTGGCAGAAGACGACATAAACGCTCTGATGGATGATGGGCTCCCATCGCTACTCACTGCAGTTGAACCTTCTGGTAAACTCGCAACGACATGGGCAAACCTGAAATCTCAATAACACAGGACTTACGCAAAATTGATGGCATACTCATAAAATGTTGGCGAGGTTAGGAAACCTCGTTAGCAAATACACGGATATGCGTTAGTTCTATAATAGTTGGATCAATGGTACACTCAACTTTTAGGAGGTAAACATGAAATCCATTATAGTTTGCTTAGCGATCATTACCATAAGTTTGACTCTCACAGTCCAAACTGATGCGGAGATCGATTTTGAAACGGCAAGAGGGATTTGGTTACTCGACGAAGGTAAAGGCGATCAAATCGAGGATATCTCAGGAAACGAGAATCACGGTGAACTTCAAGGCGGAAAATGGACCAAAGGACCCGATGGTCCCGCCCTAAGTTTAAACGGTCAAAATGACCGTGTTATCATCGCAGACTCCGACAGTATGTATCTCGAAGAGGAATGGTCAATCACTTCATGGGTGTATGTCAACAAATCCGAGAACGGCTATGGACATATTCTCGGTAAAAGACCCGCGGCGGGGACAGTGGCAAATTATGCCTTCAGGACCAGCTCCAGCGGTACCGGTTGGGAAGCTTACTTCGCGAACGGCGGCTGGAAAGGTGCCTGGAATCAAGGACAGGTGAAAAAGGATGAATGGTTGTATATGACTGCAACCTATGACGCAAAGGATACCATCAAGATCTACGAAAATGCTGAAGAGATTGCTTCTGTTGGCGGAATGGGTAAACCGAGCCCTCGGAATGACACTGACGTCAACATCGGCGGTTGGACCAACAACACTTCAGAGACGCTTGACGGTATGCTCTATGAGGTCGCAATTTTTGCTTCCGTTCTGGAACAAGAAGATATAGAAGCACTAATGGAAGAAGGACTCGTAACACTACTGCCTGTTGAGCCTTCTGGTAAACTTGCAACCACATGGGGAAACATCAAATCTGGACAATAGACCAGACAAACCGAGTGCAGTCGGTGCGTTCCCTGAACGACTGGCTGCACTCATTTTCATCTTGCTTTATTTTTCTCATCGGGTTATGATACTCATATCAGGACATTAATAAATAAGCTTAACTTGATGCGATTTTTAGTCCTATAATCTGGGTTGCTTTGCTAAGGCAGCAACTTAGGTTAATATGGAGATTACTATGGCGAAGTCCCCGAACGTCCTTCTTATTCTCGCCGACGACCACGGCTATGGTGATATTTCAGCTCACAACGGTCCTTCAATTCAGACACCCAATATTGACAGAATTGCCGAAAACGGCGTGCGATTCACCAAATTTTATGCCAATTCCTCCGTTTGTTCTCCCAGTAGAGCCTCTCTTATGACTGGACGCTACCCCGACCAAGCCGGAGTGCCGGGTGTAATCCGCACGCATCCAGAAAACAGTTGGGGCTACTTTCGACAGGACGCAGCCACACTCCCATCAGTTTTGAAGCAGAAGGATTACAATACCGCACTTATCGGGAAGTGGCACCTTGGGCTTGAACCGGAGAATCATCCATGTAAACGAGGTTTCGACCATTTCCACGGCTTTCTCGGCGATATGATGGATGATTACTACACGCATCTCCGACATGATATCAATTACATGCGACACGGTTCCGATACGATCCATCCGCAGGGACATGCCACAGATCTCTTCACAGAATGGAGCGTGGATTTCATTCGCGCGCAGGCACAGTCATCACGGTTTCCTTTTTTTCTCTATCTTGCATATAATGCACCACATACACCGATCCAACCGCCTGACGATTGGGTAGAACGGGTGAGAGAACGCGAGCCGGATATTTCTGCGCAGCGCGCTAAATACATCGCCCTTGTTGAGCACATGGATGCTGGTATTGGGCGAGTACTCGATACGCTTGTCGAAACGGATCAGTTGTCCAATACGCTGGTTATCTACACCTCTGACAACGGTGGGTCAATGGACGTTGGCGCGCATAATGGTCCCTTGCGCGGGCAAAAGGGCGAGATGTACGAAGGCGGCATCCGAGTCCCAGCGTGTGCAATGTGGCCAGGGCATGTTCCAGAGGGACATGTTACCGATCAGGTCGCGTTGCTGATGGATCTTTTCCCGACAGTATGTGAGGCAGCAGGGGCACCGATCACTCATGAGATCGAAGGACGTTCAATTTGGCAAACATTCCAAGGAGAGCAGCAAGACTTCTCTGATCGCATCCTCTACTGGTTACGCAGAGAGGGAGGACAGCGGTTTCTCGGGCAGTGTCAGCATGCTGTCCGGCGTGGGGACACCAAATTGTTGCACAACAGTCCGTTTGAGGCATTGGAACTCTACGATTTGTCAAGTGATCCATTGGAGACGACTAATGGTTCACAGACACAGATAGACCTCTTTAGAGAAATGAGTCAATTATTTCAGGCGGAAACGCAAAAGGCTGGGTCTGTTCCGTGGCAGCAGTAAGCGCGGTCTGGAATGTGCTGCGCTATTGAGTTGTTTTTGTTCTGCCAGTTTGCAATTGTCTTGAGCGCACATAAGTTTTAAGCCGTTTAAGCCATTGGGTGAGTAATATATTTACATCATGACTTACGCAATTATGATCATGGCACGCGCTATGAGAGCGGGACCGGATAAAAAACGCAGCCCGTTTCTTGGAAACCCAACCTAACAGGTTATGCTACAAAACAGCACGCTGCGTAAGTCCTATACATTTGAGAAATTAAATATCCGAATAGAAAAGGAGGTCCCTGTTTTGTTTCACGGACGAAACTTACGTGATACATCAGAGTCCGAGAACACTCGAGACGCGACTACCATTCGCGGACGAGAGATCGCAATGATGCCACGGAAGTCACCCCAGAAATAGATACAGGAAAGACAGTGATTTCATCAACATCCAAACACGTTGAGCGTTCAATCCACCAAGTGGAAAAACCTGGTTATAGTTCCCTGCATGATGCGGCACGGGACAATGCTTATAGTGCAGTATCAGTGTTGTTGGAAAATGGCGTAGATGCTAACGCAAAAGACACATATGGTTATCCTCCCCTGCACTGGGCAGCATGGCATAATGCTTACAATGCAGCAGTAATATTGCTGGAAAATGGGGCAGATGTCAACGCAAGGAACGATAAGGGCTTTACTCCATTGCATTGGGCAGCGTGGAATAATGGACATGAAACTGCAACGATACTGCTGGAAAATGGCGCAGATGTCAACGCAAAGAATGAAGATGGCACCACGCCTCTACATTGGGCAGCATGGCGTAACGTTTATGAAGTAGAAGGGGTATCGCTGGAAGACCAAATGGGGGTTAATCCGAGAAACAAATCTGGCTATACGCTTCTGCACTGGGCAGCGTGGCGTAATGCTTATAAAACAGCAGTCGCATTGCTGGAGAATGGCGCGAATGTTAATGTCAAAGACAAAAATGGCTGTACACCTCTACATATAGCGGCGGAAGACGACACTTCTGAAGTGGCAACGGTATTGGTAAAAAACGGCGCGAATATCAACGCGAGGGATAACAATGGCGATACACCTTTGCACGTTGCAGCGCAGCACAATGCGTATGAAACGGCATTGGTACTGTTAGAAAGTGGCGCCGATGCTAACGCTGAAGATGAGCAAGGTCATACACCTCTACACATTGCGGCAGAGAAGAAAGCACATGAGGCAGTAAAGGTGTTATGCCGTCACCGAGAACGCAGGGGATGGTCATGGTGATCGTCGTTCAATACGTGAACTTTACAGAATTACGGATAGTCAATGACAAACGCAGATACAAATAATCTTGTTTTATGGTACCAGAAACCAGCCGAGGCATGGACAGACGCACTCCCCATTGGAAACGGACGGCTTGGTGCTATGGTGTTCGGGGGTGTGGCGCGTGACCGCATTCAACTCAACGAAGAAAGTCTTTGGGACGGCGGTCCCCGGGACACAAACAATCCAAAGGCTTTGGAAGCACTCCCAAAGGTGCAGCAGCTGCTCTTTGACGACAAAAACGAAGAAGCTACTCAACTCGCTGGTGAGACGATGCTTGGCATCCCAGAACGTATCAAGTCCTATCAATCCTTGGGCGATCTGTTCCTTGAGTTTTCCCATGATGGTAATCCTACCGAGTACCACCGAGAGTTAAATTTGGATACAGGCATTGCAAAAACAACGTATCGCTGCGGAGATGTCATTTTTAGCAGAGAAGTTTTTGCGACAGCGGTAGACAATCTGATTGTCCTCAGAATTGAATCTGACACGGCAGGGCAACTCGCTTTCAACATCGCGATCACCCGGGAACAAGATGCTATTGTTGAAGCGATTGCCGCGAATATCCTTAGATTGGACGGGCAATGCGGCAAGACTGGCATGCGGTTTTCAGTGTATCTACAGGCGCAAATTGAGGGCGGGAAGATCCAGTCGGAGAACGACCAACTCGTTGTGCGTGAGGCAAATGCCGCGACACTTCTCCTCGCTGCTGCGACAAGTTACATTAATCAGAACAACATAAGCGGAAGCCCGCACGCGCTCTGCGAGGGGCATCTCACCGATATTGACGCAAAATCTTATACGACAGTTCGAGCAGATCACATCGCCGATCATCAGGACCTGTTCCAACGAGTGCATCTGGATCTCGGCAGTCCCGACGCTGCTGCGGAAGCACGCCATCACGATGACCGTGATCGCGTGACTTCCGAGAATCTCGCGACCGACGAACGCTTGGAGGCTGTAAAAGCAGGTGCCTCGGACCCGGGACTTGTTGCCCTCTACTTCCAGTATGGCCGCTATTTGATGATGGGAAGTTCGAGACCCGGATGCTTGCCTGCAAATTTACAAGGCATCTGGAACGAGCACATGAATGCCCCTTGGAATAGCGATTTTCATACCAATATCAATCTCCAGATGAACTATTGGGTACCTGAAATCTGCAACCTTGCGGAGTGCCATATTCCCTTATTCGATTATATGGATACGCTTGTTGAACCGGGAAGTCGCATCGCGAAGTCCCATTATGGTGCCAATGGTTGGGTAGTCCATCATCTTTCTGACGTATGGGGTTTCACAACGCCTGCTGATGGCATCTGGGGTATCTGGCCCGTAGGTGCGGCGTGGCTGTGTGAACATGTGTGGGAACACTATCTTTTCGGTGGCGATAAAGATTTTCTCATAGGACAGGGCTACCCACTCATGAAAGGTGCCGCCCGCTTCATACTGGATTTTCTCGTTGAGGCACCCGAAGATACACCCCTCGCCGGTAAACTCGTCACGAATCCATCACACTCACCCGAAAACAGTTTCCTAAAGCCTGATGGCACACGCTCCTTGTTTACCTACGCGGCAACGATGGACCTGGAAATTATTCATGAACTCTTTACCAACTGTATCGCCTGCATCGATGTTATCGGGGAGGATGCCGAATTCCGTGCTGAGTTGGTCTCGGCTTTGGAACGACTCGCACCGCTCCAGATTAGCGAGAAAACAGGTCGGTTGCAAGAATGGGTCTTTGATTACGACGAACCGGAACCAGGACACCGACACATGTCGCACATGTATGCACTCCACCCAAGTTGCCAAATTACATTGCGCGGGACACCCGAGTTAGCAGCCGCAGCAAAGAAATCGTTGGAATATCGTCTGGCGCACGGGGGTGGACATACAGGTTGGAGTCGTGCATGGCTCGTCAACTTCTGGGCGCGGCTTGAGGATGCCGAGACGGCATACACGCATCTTCAGGCACTTCTGGCGAAATGTACGCTTACGAACCTATTCGATACACATCCACCGTTCCAGATCGATGGAAATTTCGGCGGAACTTCTGGCATCGCAGAGATGCTGCTTCAGAGCCATGCGGGTGAGATTCACTTGTTGCCAGCACTCCCAAAGGCATGGAACACAGGCAGTACCAGCGGATTGCGTGCCCGCGGTGGATTTGAGGTATCAATGGCATGGGAGAGTGGACAACTCACCGAAGCACGTCTCCATTCCATATTGGGAGCAGATTGCACTGTCCGAACAACCGTAACTGTTTCGGTGACGTGCGATGGCGTACCAGTTAAAACGGAACAATCGGAGTCGGTTGTCAGGTTTGGAACAGAGGTAGGGAAAACGTACACGCTCACGAACCGGAAGGAAAATTAGAAAAACATACGTTCCTGATCGGTATATTGCCTGATCCGATCCTCTGCCAGTTCGATGTATTTCTCCTCAATGTCGTATCCAATATAATGTCTCCCCGATTTCAGAGCACTCAAGCACGCTGTACCGCTTCCACAGAACGGATCCAGGACGACATCACCTACGAAGGTATAAAGTTGAATCAACCGATGTGGCAACTCCTCAGGAAAGGGAGCGGGATGTCCGATACGTTTCGCCGAGACGGACGGAAACGTCCAAACGCTTTTTGTCCATTCCAAGAAATCCTCTTTGCGAATCGAATTCTCTCCCCCGTTGCGTTTCCGAGAAAAGGAGTCCTTTGAGAAGACAAGGATATACTCATGAACGTCTCTCAGCACAGGATTTGCCGCCGATTGCCAACTTCCCCACGCCGTTGAGGAACCAGCACTGGAAGCTTTGTCCCAAATTATCTCACCCCGCATGTAGTAACCTATTGATAGCATATCTTCTATGATGTAGCTATGCAATGGGATATAGGGTTTCCGTCCCAAGTTGGCAATATTGATGCACACTCTGCCACCGGTAACCAATTTTTTATAGGTTTCAGCGAAAACAGCGTAAAGGAGTTTTCTGTATTCCGCGAGTGATAAATCCTCGTCATACTCCTTTTTGGCATTATACGGCGGAGACGTAACCATTAGATGAACACTATCATCAGGAATTGCGGACATGTCTGTGCTGGACGCACAATGAAGTTGATTGAGACTTTCGGCAGGGATGGGGTTTTCTACCCATGTATCGGGTTTTGGGGGTTCCTGATCGGCGTAGAGTTTACTCCCATAAAATTCACTGGCATCGTGATTGATTCTTCCAGGCGTTCCGAATGCGCTGGTCTGGGTCCCCTGTTCCCGAGATTCCGAATTGTGTTTACGATTATGCGCCATACCCCTTTACCTGTGCTTGCTTATTTCTCAATCGCTTTCGACTGTCAGCATATTGGCTATCGATTTCCTTCAACTTTCGGAACCTTCATTTTTGATCCGCGACTGCTGATGACTATTTCAATATCGATCCGGAGACCAGAAGATGACATCGCGTTTAGGAAACAGCGTTTTTAAAAATGTCGAGACTTCTGAGGATACCGAAGCCTCAGAACTTACCTGCTCCCATCCTATCTCACCGAAGAGAAGTTGCCAGAAATCTGCCTCGGTCAAGTCTACTCCGAGGTCAACAGCATCGGCATCTTCAGGAACGATTTGCAGCGTGCCATCGGCATTGTGTCGTAAGGCGACTTGCTGATTGTTAAGAGCAGGCAATTTGAGGGTGAGGGGTGGAAACGTTTCCTCAGCATCGTCAATTCGCGATTCCCATCCGACGACAAGGCGACGCAAAAGTACCGGTAGGTTCACGGCATAGAGCATCATCTTCGTATCCGTTTTCGGCGTTAATGCGCCATTGCATCCTGCGGTGAGCCGTTCTACAAATGGGTGATGAGGTGAGAATGTGCCTTCTATCTTCTCAACCGCTTGTGCCGCACAAACTGTCAGGAAATGCGATACAAGTGCCTCCAAGACTCCTGCATTGTTAGGGACGTATCCTATCTCACGCACTTCTGCGGTCTTTGTAGCAGCGGTTTGTAATCCCGAATCATATATTTCATAGTTGAGATACCCGCCGATATGTCCGTTCCGGCGTGCAACGACAGTTGGAAAAACGCCACGGATGTGGCAGGGAGCCATATCCCAATACGCGCGTGTCCGTGTGATGGTTCCGCTCTGCTGGGCACTGCTGAGGTCGTATAGTCTCGCCACAGCATCTAAATCTGCCACTCGGTTGAAAGTGCTTATCTCCCATTCGGAGGAAGAGCCTGCATTCGTTATCAAGTTGCATGGCATGACGAAACCGTGCAAAGGGAGGGAAGTCCATCCCAAACGGCGATAAAAACCCTCTGGAATGATAGTAAACAAGGCACCGATGTCGCATCCTGTCATCCGCATATAGTCAATTGTATCCCGCATGAGGGCAGAGGCATACCCAACGCCCTGATACTTCGGATGTGTGCAAACACCACCAATGCCGCCCATCGTTACAAGGGATGCCCCGATCCGCAGCCGTCGCTCCCAAACGCGCAGCGTCGAAACAACTGTGTCGTTCACGACGACAACGCGGGTCTGCGGAAGTCTGTAACTACTGTCCCCGCGCATATACTGTCTATAGCGTTCATGTCCATCGGGATTAAACACCAAGCAACAGAGGTCAACAACCTGTTCTAACTCTGACTCGCAAACTGCTCTAATTTCCATTTTTTAATTATACCTTACGGAGGAACAACACGGGTTAGAACTATCAAGGATGTCCCTTATATCCGCCTGCGCCGGTGTTGCAGGCTACAGACTCGGGTTTAACGAAAACCTCTTTACCGATAACCAACTACCAATTCAATTATACCTTGCGGCGTAATGAAAATGATGCCAATCACTGCATCGAGAAAACAACCCCTAACGCTTCATTCGGCGTTTGAATCAATTTTTCACACCCTTCAGATGCCTGATCGATCGGGATAATGTCTGTAATCAGCGGTTTCACCTGGATTTTGCCTTCCGACATCAACCGCAGTGATAATTCTAAATTGCGTTGCGTGGGCCAAGGGACAAACACGGGTGGGTAATCCGCACCGTGTTCATAATCCTCGTCGTGATAACCGGGTCCAGTGCGAGCGGCACTAATAACATCGACGTTGCCGAGACCTGCCGCAAAACCGTGCGTAATGTTTGCACCCCCGACGATGACAATCCGTCCAACTTTGTGGGTATCCGGTGCGGTTTTCAGCATTGCACGGATCTGTTGAAACGCACTTGTTCCATCGCCACCAAAAGCGATAATTCCGCAATCCATACCGTAACCGTTGGTAAATTCCTGTGCCATTGGAATCGGATCTGTGTCCGACACATTTATCGCACGGTGTATCCCTGCGGTTTCTGCAATGCCTATCCGTAGCGACAACCTATCCAATCCAATAACATAGGCACCCGCGGTTCTGGCTATCTGACACGCGAATTGTCCAACAATTCCCAATCCAGCAACGACAACGTTCTCGCCAATACGGATGCGTCCGCGTTGCACCGCGTGGAGTGCAGTTGCTGCGAGATGAATAGATGCGGCTTCTTCGTGGCTGACGTCATTCGGAATTTTCGCGCACAGGTTATGTGGAACACAGGCGTGCGTGGCGTGAAGCGCATATCCGCCACCCATACCAGCCACCCTATCGCCGATCTCGAATTCGTCGCAATCACCCTCTTTACCGACGACAACACCAGCGTTCGTATACCCGAACGGACGCTGCCGTGCTTCAGAACCCGGATTCTCGCGTCGCCGTTTGACACCGCCGAGTTCCGTGCCGGGACTCACCATTGACGCATGAACTTCAATTAGGAGTTGTCCCGATTTTGGTGCAGGCGTTTCCTGTTCTTCCGTCCAGATACGTCCCGCCTCATTCATCATCAAAACTTTTCTCGTTTTACTCATAAACAGTCCTTTTTGTTTCTTTATATTTCTGGGTGCGTTTTGCAAGCGCACCAAATCGAACATCTACTGGTAAGGTTCCAAATCAATCCCGGGATATGCATCCTCAAGACGTGCAAGAGCTTCCGGTGTGTAGTATGCATCACCAGGAGCGGGCCACCCCAAAACGCGTCGCACGGCAGGGGTCGTCCTTATGACAAACTTCATGTAGTTTGGGCTACTCCACCCCGGCACAGGACGTGTCGTTTTGCACCAATCGGCATTGTCGGCGCGATGGAAGTGATACCCCATCCACCCACGCTGTCTGTTCTTGTTCCGAAACGGCTGTGCTGCGTGAACCAAATAACTGGAACGGAATGCAACACTTCCCGCTTTCGCCGTAAGAGGAACAGGATCTGCGAGTTCACCTTTAAATTCACGTAGGTCAGGTATACCCATTCCGCCTGCTCTACCGGGATACTTCACCCATATCTTATCCAATTGGTTCTGTGAACCTGGACAGACGAGCATCGGCGCACCATCCGCTTTGATGTCGTGCAGGAAGATTGCGGACAGAATATATCCGTAGCGTTGCCAATCCGGATGTGGTGGCAAGGCGGAATTCGTTGCATTGTCAATATGATACCCCTGCCACGGATGTTCACTGTGCCGGCTATCGGTGAGACCTTCTCGGAGAAATATTTGTCCATAACCGAGTCGAATTTCTTCCGTGCCTAACAATTGCTGTGCGATTGTGAGATACGTCTCGTTTTCGATGAGCTTATCCAGCGCTTCCAAGCCTGTCGGAAAATGCACTGCTTTACCGAACGGACCAGCAAGCAGTTGCAGATCGCTGTTCTTCTCATAGGCACTCTTCAACACGTCCGGCTGCGGATCCCATTTCTCCCGATATTCGGCGTAAGTCAAGCCATCGTAAGCATTGTGCTCCATCTCTTCTAACGCGGGTGCAATTGTATCCGATGAAAACACGTTGGGCACCACGATTATTCCATCACGTTTCCATGCTGTTAGTTGTTCCGTTGTGAGTTGCATAGTCTTCATCTCCCTGAGAACGTTTCCCATTTATCCTCTTGAATCATTTCACTATCTGCTTTCTGCTGAATTGTCTGCCACCATTCCTGATTTTCGATGTACCACTGGATCGTCTCTCGCATCCCATCTTCAAAGGCAATGATCGGTTTCCAACCGACATCACGGGCGATCTTGGTTGAATCCAAGAGATAACGACAATCATGCCCGGGTCGATCGGGTACATAAGTTTTCAAATGCTGCGGTTTGTTAAGAACATCCAATATGAAATCGCTAATGTCTTCAATACTCTTCTCCACACCACTGCCGACGTTGTAAGTTTCACCGATTTTGCCGTCCTCAAGGACTGCCGCGATTGCGCGACAATGATCCTCAACGTGCAACCATTCGCGTCGGTTATGACTGCTTCGGTAGAGCGTTAGCGGTAAGTCTTGGAGCGCATTGGTTGTAAAGAGCGGAATGAGTTTTTCTGGGTGCTGATAGGGACCGTAGTTGTTTGCACAATTGGAAATCGTTATCGGCATACCGAAGCTATGGAAGTAGGCGTTCACGAGATGATCGGCTGCTGCTTTAGAAGCATTGTAGGGTGTTTGTGGACGATAGGGGGCATTTTCACTGAACCTATCAGGTGAGTCTAAAGGCAATTCACCATATACCTCACATGTAGAGATGTGATGAAATCGCTGCACGTCGTGTTTCCGAGATGCATCCAGTAACACCTGCGTCCCTATCACGTTCGTTTCAAAGAAACGCCGCGGATGCAGAATTGCCCGACTGTTGTGTGACTCTGCCGCGAAATTGACGATTACATCCGGAGACTCTTTGCGCAGCACACTTTCCACAAGATCGGCATCCAGAATATCACCGTGCACAAACTGATACCGTTTTGGACTGTGGGTTTCCGCTATATCCATCAGATTGGAGAGATTTCCAGCATACGTGAGCCGATCAAAGTTGACGATACTATCGTCCGAATTGCGTTGCAGATAGTATCGGATGAAGTTGGTACCGATAAACCCAGCACCACCCGTGACCAATAATTTCATTTTTTTAATTGTTCCTTGCGGAGAAATGGCGCGACTTGAAATTCAAAGGTTTGCGCGTTCAAGCTAACAACCCCTCCTTTTCAATGAATACCTCTATCTTATCAAAAATCAGTGTGGTCTGTCAATCTAAATTCGTTTTTATGGACGGAAATTCCGAGTTCCAGAGCACTATAATAATTGTTGACAATTAGTCGTGAATGTCATAAGATGGACGACAAATTCAAATTGTAATACTTTGATAGTGCAGGGTCCCGTGCCTTGCGAAAGGGAAAATAATGCGCCAACGCAAATTAGGGAATACAGGGTTAACCGTTTCTGAAATCGGCATGGGAACATGGGAACTCGGAGGTCGCGAATGGGGAGACATCAGTGAAACCGATGCTGTGGACCTCCTCCGATACGCCTTTGAAAGTGGTGTTACCTATTACGATACGGCAGACCAATACGGAGGAGGTCGCGCCGAACGACTCCTCGGTGAAGCCTTTTCAACACTCGGCAATAGAGTTATCATTGCGACGAAACTCGGATATGAACTGGATTCCGATGGCTGGATTAGCCATGGATGGGAGCATCCATCGTTCAACGTTTCGCCAGATTACATTCGTCTATCAGTCGAAGGGAGCCTCACGCGATTGAAGCGTGATGTTATAGACATCTATCAATTCCATTCGCCGCCACCTGCTGATGCGTGGGATGACGCATTCGGGACAATGGAAGCACTCAAAACCGAGGGCAAGATTCGCTTTTATGGGATGGGTCTCGGTAGTGAAGCAGACGCGCTAAAGGCAATAAAAGAAACCGGTATTTCTTCGCTGATGCTCACCTACAATATCCTTACCCAAGAAATGGCAACCCCTGTAATGGCGACCGCTGCTGAGAATGGGATCGCTGTTGTTGTCCGACAGCCGCTGTCGTCCGGTTTACTCTCTGGACACCTCGGACCGGATACCGTCTTTGCGGAGAACGATTATCGGAAAACTTGGTCCCGTGAGAAATTTCTTGCCGATCTGGAGCGGGTCGAACAGGTTAAGTCGATCGTTGGGAATAAAGTGCACAGTCTTCCACAAGCCGCCCTCAAATTCATTTTGGCACATCCGGCGGTCTCCTGTGTTGTTCCGGGAATGATGACCCCAGCACAAGTTGACGATGGAGTTGCGACATCGGGTGCAGCGCCTTTACCTGCGGACATTTTGGACCAACTACGCAACGATTGAAGGAGGCACTATGAAGGTTATCGCGGATCTCTGTGTTGTTCCAATAGGCGTCGGCGTATCGGTCTCGAAATATGTCACTGCGTGTGAAAAAGTGCTGAAGGCGGCGGGTTTAGAGACAAAACTGCATGCGTATGGCACTAACATTGAAGGCGAATGGGATGTTGTCTTTGCAGCGATTCGGCAGTGCCACGAAGTCGTCCATGAGATGGGTGCCCCGCGAATTACAACGACGCTCAAGTTTGGCACTCGGGTCGACAGAACACAGACAATGGACGATAAGGTTAGCAGCGTCGAAAAGCAGTTACAGGCAAAGGGACCGATGGGGAATTTAAAATTTAATTGAAAAAAATTAGTTGGACTTCTCTGGTAACTTATGGTAAACTGTTTTCGTTAAATGAATAGAAACGATAATCAAAACATGGAGGATAAAAAATGAAAAGCAAATTCATGCTTTTGGCAGTGTGTGCTATCGGAGTTCTTCTTACGGCGCAATTCGCTGCCGCCCTTGATAAAATTGAAGGTCCTTGGTATTGGATGATCACCGAAAGCCCCGCTGGTGGTGGTGGTGCCGCCGTAACAGATGAAGACGGTATCGACGAAGCAACAAAGGGTAAATTGACCGAGGAAGATGTCGCAGAACAGGGCATAACAAAAGAGATTCTGAAGGTCAAATTTGCCGAAAATTACGAATGGACCGAGGGAGAAATCGCCCCAGTCGGGGGAAACAACATCAACGACATGCTCATAAAGATTAAGTTGGGACCCGGCGGCGATGTCAATGACCATTGTTCCTACGCCGTAATCAACGCTGTATCAAAGACTACGAAGAAGGGTGCTGAAGCCCGTGTCGGTAGTGATGATTCCGTCAAGGTCTGGATGAACGGTGAAGAGGTACACAAAAACCCTGTCAACCGCGGGGCTGGTGATTTCCAGGACACATTCGAGGTGGATATTAAAAAAGGCGATAATGTTTTCATGGTTAAAGTCTGTGAACGCGGTGGTGGGTGGAGCATGTTCGCCGGTATCGACGCGCCTTTGGAATACAATCTGGAGTTTAAGGGACTTCCTGTTGAACCTGCTGGCAAATTAGCGACGCAGTGGGCAGAAGTCAAAAGCTCTTACTAAGTCGGTATTTTAGCCGGTACTACCGTTCCCGGAACTCACAATTCAGAACCGTTTTTATCGGCTAAAATCGCACAAGTTTTTTGTGCTTGATTTAATTGTGGTATATTTGTTAAACTAATTTAAAGAGGTTGTCCTATCTTTGTAAACATCGGCATAATATTGTAGCCACGATCTTCTGATCACGGCACAACCCGATCCGTAAGAACAGGCAACACTGATTTCGTTTTGTTTAAATTAAAAGTAAAAAATTAATCGGAGGATTTTCATGAATAGAAAATTGTTCACAGTCGGGCTCGCATGCATCATAGCACTTTTTGTTATGGCACAAACTGCCGATGCCCAAGATAAAATTACCGGTCCGTGGCTTTGGATGATTGC